>NZ_JBEZZB010000296.1:0-6727 GCF_040638955.1 Actinoplanes sp. NPDC024001 | reverse complement strand
TGGCCGCCCCCGCACCGGTGCGGACCACCACGCCGGCGCCCTCGCCCGCCGCGGTCCGCCTCGGCCGGCTATCGCTGGAGTGGGTCGGCGGCGGATACCTCGCCAACGGCGGCACCGGCGACGACGTCGTGACCGTGGCCGACGTGGACGCGAGCAGCGCCGCGCGGGACCGGCGGCGTGCCACCTTCATCGCGGTCCGCGGGCTGGCCGACCCGCAGTGCTTCTCGTTCCGCACCGGCGACGGGCGCTACCTGCGGCACTACGAGCTGGACGGATACACCAGCGCCTTCGCGTCCAGCCAGATCTTCCGGGAGGACGCCACCTACTGCCCGCGGCCCGGCGTCACCGCTGACTCGGTCATGCTGCGCTCGTTCAACTATCCCGATTTCTTCCTGCGCTGGGACGGGACCCGGTTCGGCATCGGCTACTTCAAGGACACCGAGGAATTCCGTACGGCGAGCTCGTTCCGGGTCCGGGCGGGCCTCGCCCGGACAGTGTGATCTTTCAGGCTCCGCCCGGATCGCGCGCACCAGTAGCGCAATGAGCGATAAGTGTGATTCGATCTGTACGAGGGCCGGGCATCTTCCCCCGTGGATGCCCGGCCCCTCTCTGCGTCGGGAGGGTTTCAGGACATGGCGGCGGCTGCACTTCCGATCGCCGAAGCGTTCTCCACCGATCCCCATGCGGCCTATGCGCAGCTCCGCGACCAGGCCCCGGTCTGCCGCGCCGAGTTGCCCGACGGGTCGCCGGTCTGGCTGGTCACCCGCTATGCCGACGTGCGCGCCCTGCTCGCCGACCCGCGCCTGTCCGTGGACAAGAGCAACGGCAACGGCAGCTGGCGCGGCTTCTCCCTGCCGCCGGCGCTGGACGCCAACCTGCTCAACATGGACCCGCCGAACCACACCCGGATCCGCCGCCTGGTGTCGCAGGCGTTCACCCCGCGCCGGGTGGAGAGCCTGCGCCCGCGCATCCAGCAGACCGCCGACGCCCTGCTGGACGGGTTCGCCGGCCGGGCCGAGGTGGATCTGATCAGCGAGTACGCCGGCCCCCTGCCGGTGGCGGTGATCTCCGACCTGCTGGGCGTGCCGGAGGCCGACCGGGCCGCCTTCCGGTCCTGGACCGACACGATGCTCGTCCCGCCGGCCGGCGACCGGGCCGCCGCGGCCCGCTCCGTCGTCGCCATCCACGGATATCTGGTGCAGCTGCTCGCCGTCAAGCACGCCGAGCCCGCCGACGACATGCTGTCCGCGCTGATCGCCGCCCGCGAGGACGGCGACCGGCTCAGCGAGGACGAGCTGACCTCACTGGCGTTCCTGCTGCTGCTCGCCGGATACGAGAACACCGTGCACGCCATCGGCACCGGGCTGCTGACGCTGCTGCGCCACCCCGAGGTGCCGGCCGACCCGCGGAACCTGGGCCCGGCCGTCGAGGAGCTGCTGCGCTACGAGCCGCCGGCCTCGGTGCTGCTGCGGCGTTTCGCGACCGAGGACATCGAGGTGGCCGGTGTCGTGGTGCCGCGCGGCGAGACCGTCCTGCTGGTGGTGGGCGCGGCCAACCGGGACCCGGAAGCCTTCCCGGCGCCCGGTGAGGTGCGGCCGGGCCGGCCCGGCACCCATCTCAGCTTCGGCCACGGCATCCACTACTGCGTGGCGGCCCCGCTGGCCCGCATCGAGCTGGAGATCGCCATCGGCACGGTGCTGCGCCGCTTCCCCCGGCTGCGGCTGGCCGTGCCGGCCGGGGAGCTGCGCTGGAGGCCGTCGTTCCGGGCCCGCGGCCTGGCCGCGCTGCCGGTGCTCGTCGGCTGACGGTCAGAACCGCACGTTGCCGTGCCGGTAACCGCTGAGCGTCTCGGCGGTCTTGGCCACCAGCGCGGCGCCCAGGTCCACCCCGAGATATTCGGACAGTTCCAGGGTGCGGATCAGGATGTCGGCCAGCTCCCGGCTGAGCGCGTCGTCCGGCCGGCGGGCGCCCGGGTCGAGGTCCAGCGAGCGGCTGCGGATCTCCTGCAGGGCTTCGCTCACCTCGCTCTGCAGCAGCGCCATCCGGGTGGCCGCGACATAGGCCCGGCCGGACTCGTGGGCCTGCTCCAGCGCGCCGGCGCCGGAGAACAGGTCGATCTCACGGGCGTACGCGTGCGCGCTGCGCTGAGCGTCGGGCAGCAGCGCGGCCAGCGCCTCGATGTGCCGCAGGGCCTCGCTCACCGGGCCACCCCCACCTCCGTGCCGGCTGCCGAACCGGCGATGCCGGGCGCGCGCAGCTGCCGGGCGACGCGCAGCAGCTGCGCGGTCTCCTCGGCGATGTCGGTGCCGCCCCGCGGGTCGGCGACGTAGCGTTCGGCGGGTTCCTCGCCGCGGGCCTTGGCCCGGACCGCGGCGGCCAGCACCGCCGCGTGCACCCGGTCGCTGGACCCGCCGGCCGCACGCGCGACGCGGGCGTCGAAGTACGGCCGCAGCGCCAGCCACCCGTCGCGGATCTCCACCACCCGGCGGACCAGCCGGTACTCGATGTCGCGCATCGCGCCGAACCGGGACTGGCCGGGGTCCAGCGCGATCTCCGGGGTCGCGTCGTAGAGCAGCTTCCACAACGGATAGAGCCGGTGATAGGTGCGCAGCCGCTGCAGCCACGGCCCCCACGACGGGATGGTGAAGCCGATCAGCATCAGCACGCAGCCCGGCCCGGTGAGCAGCGGCGACATCTGCTGCTGCACGTCTGCCGGGATCGGCTCGTAACCGGCGTTGCGGGCGACGATGTAGAAGCCCTTCTCGACGCAGTAGGCCAGGCCGAAGACCGCGCCGTAGCCGACCAGCCGCAACCCGATGCGCAGGAACCGCTGCCGGGTCAGCCCGGCGAACCGCCAGGACAGCCGCAGGATGTCGGCGAGCGCCACCACGAAGTAGCCGAGGTAGACCAGCATGTACTGCGCCATGAACGGCGCGTCGCCGTAGCGGACGGTGAACTCGCTGGTCAGCGAGGTGTCCAGGGGCGCGAGGACGAAGAAGACCGCCATCGCCACGACGGCTGCGCCCACCGCCGCGAGCCGGATCCCGGTGCTGCGGCGCCGCGGGTTCTCGACCGTCCAGTAGAGCAGGAGCAGCTGCACCGACACCGCGAAGCCGAGGATCCCGTAGTGGGCGATCAGCCGGGCCAGGTTCGGCACGCCGGTCAGCTCGTCGACGCGCACGTAGACGAACGGCGTGTTCACCGCGGGCGCCCAGACCAGGCAGGCGAGCATGGCCACCAGCGCGCGCCGGGCCCGGCTGCGCGGGTCACGGACCAGCGGCGGGATCTTGTAGGCCAGCGCCACCAGGGCGAGGAGCGCAACGACCGGATAGATCACCTTGGACACGGGATCACCGCGGCCCGGGGTCGATGAGGGTGTGGTGCAGGCGGCCGAGCACCGGCGACGCGGCGGGATCCTCCGGTGGCGACTGCCGGGACCGGGCCAGCACCGAGCGGCGCAGCAGCAGGGAGGCGATCAGCTCGGCCTCCTTCTCCTCGACCTCGCTGTAGTTGGTGCGGCCCAGCACGGCCCGCACCAGCGACGGGTCGAGGTTGGGCAGCAGCAGGCGGGAGGCCTCGGCGTCCAGGACCGGGGCGGTGAGGTGACCGCAGATCAGGTGGCCCAGCTCGTGCCGGATGATGTGCTCCTGGTGCAGCCGGCTCGTGTTCGCCTCGTAGAAGATGGCGTCGAAACGCTCGGTGCGCACGGCCAGCCCGCACGGGCTGTCGGCGGGCAGCGTCTCCTCGAGAAGGTGGATCGGCCGGCCCTGACGCTCGGCGACGACGTCACACAGGTCGCGGACGTCGGCGGTGTCCGGCAGGCCGAGTTCGGCGAGGATCCTCTCGCATCGGCGGCGGAGCGTGCGGTCTGCCATGTCTCCTCCTTCCCGTCGGCTTTCCGGTCGGCACCATAGCGTGATCAGCCGTCGTTCTCGCGGTCCAGTCCCTCGAGCTGGCGGCAGCGGTCGACGAGCTGCTCGATCAGGCGGGCGCTGTCGTCGGACAGGCCCTGCTGGCGCAGCACCCGGCGCAGCGCCACCTGCTGCACCTTCATCTGGCGCAGCTCGGTGAGCAGGTCGATCTGCTCCTGGACGCGGCGGGTGATCCGGCTGTCCACGAAGAACGCCGGGTCGACGCCGAACGCGCGGGCGAGCGCCTGGATGTGGGAGGTGCGCGGGTCGGTGGTGATGCCGCGGCGCATCTCCCCCACGTACGCGGCGCTGATCGTCACGCCGGTCCCGTCCCGCTGCGCCGCCTCATTGATCTTGGCGGCGATCTCCTTGGTGGTGTACCGCCGGCCGGCCTCCTCGTGCGGCCCCAGCTCGCCGGCGGTCGGCCGCACCCGGTCGAAGAGGAACTCCAGCCGATCGGCCAGGGTCTCGAGCTCCGGCAGGTCGCGGTCCGCGGTCACCAATCCTCCTCGATGGACGCTCGATAAACGGCTGTGTCGCGCATCGCCAGCGAACGATACATCCGTTGACACCTACGCCGCGGGAACGCGTATAGTCTCCTGCGGCGAAGCACATGCGTGGCTCGATGTTGGAATCTAAAGCAACAGGCGTGTTCTGAGCCAGTTCACCGCCCCACGGGGACTGAGGGGCCTGGCGCCTCAGGGGGGACGGCAACCGGCGGGACGAGCCGTCCGTCGGCGGCCACTCCCGCTGATAGCCTTCCGTCGATATGGTGGCGGGCGTGAGATCACGCATCGCGGCAGTAATCGTTTCCCTGCTGATGGTTCTCTCCCCAGCCGCCGCGGCTCGCGCCGCGGACGACCCGCTTCTGGCTCAGCTCGCGGCGATCCCGGGGCTGACCGTCGTCTCCGAGACCCAGGCAACCGGCTACCGGTTCTTCGTGCTGACCTACCGTCAGCCGGCCGACCACCGTCACCCCTCGGCGGGCACCTTCGAGCAGCGCCTCACCCTGCTGCACCGTTCGAACGCCGCCCCGACAGTCCTCTACACCAACGGGTACGGCCTGGCCGCCAGCCCGCGCCCGACCCAGACCGAACCGACGGCGCTGCTGGGCGCCAACCAGGTGTCGGTCGAGCACCGGTTCTTCACCCCGTCCCGGCCCGCACCCGCCGACTGGTCCGATCTGACCATCTGGCAGGAGGCGACCGACGAGCACCGGATCGTCACCGCGTTCAAGTCGCTCTACTCCGGACGCTGGATCCAGACCGGGGCGAGCAAGGGCGGCATGACGTCGGTCTACCACCGCCGGTTCTACCCCGACGACGTCGACGGCGTGGTCGCCTACGTGGCCCCGAACGACGTGATCAACCCGGCCGACCGGGCGTACGACAGGTTCTTCGACACCGTCGGCACCCCCGAGTGCCGGGCGAACCTCGACAACATCCAGCGTGAGGCGCTGAAACGCCGCGACCGGCTGGTTCCCGTGCTGGAGGCGAACGCCGCCGAGCAGGGCTGGACCTTCCACCGGACCATCGGCACCGCCGACCGCTCGTTCGAGATGACCGTTCTGGACACGGTGTGGGCGTTCTGGCAGTACAGCGACGCTGCCGACTGCGCCGCCGCGCCCGAGGCGGCCACCGCGACCGACGAGCAGCTGTACGCCTGGATCGACGCGGCGGCCGGATGGAGCTTCTACACCGACCAGGCCCTGGAGTACTACTGGCCGTACTACTACCAGGCCGCCTCCCAGCTGGGCTGGCCGAGCCTGCGCTTCGAGCACCTGCGCGGCCTGCGCAACCACCCGGGGCTGTACACGGCGAACTCCTCGCTGCCGCCGGAACTGCGCCGCAAGCACAACCCGGTGCCGATGATCGACATCGACCTCTGGGTCCGCACCGCGTCGCAGCGCATGCTCTTCGTCTACGGCGAGAACGACCCGTGGGGCGCCGAACGCTTCACCCCGAGCAGGCGCGACTCCGCCCTGTACGTCGCACCGGGCGCCAACCACGGCGCGAACATCTCGCGCCTGGCCCCGCAGGACGCCGCCGCGGCCACCGCCATGCTCCGCCGCTGGGCGGACGCCCCGGCGACCTTCGCGACGAAGCTCTCCGCGGACCTGCCGATCGACGACATGCTCGGCGACCGCCGCCGCATCAACTGACCCCACCACCGAGCGCGCCCGCCGGCACCAGCCGGCGGGCGCTCCTGTCACTCGTCCTCGTCCTCTTCGTCTTCGTCCTCGTCGTCCGAGGACTTCTTCGTCTCCTTCTTGGCCTTCTTGGCCTCGCTCTTCGACTCCGATTCGGGCTGGGCCTTGACCGCGCTCCTGGTCTTCTTCGGCGGCGGCGGTTTCGTGCTCGTCCCCACCACCAGCAGGGATGTCCGGCAGGCCGTGCCGTTGAGCTCGAAGCGGTCCGGCAGGGCGCTGGCCGCCTCGTACGTGCCGCGGATCGTCGCGGTGCGGCTGCGCCCGGCGGCGAGGTCGCCGATCTGGGCGGAGATCGTGCGGCCCTGCTGGCGCCAGGTGCCGGGAGCGCCGTCGCGCAGCCGCTGCTCGCCGGGTAGGGTGAAGGTGAGCCGGGCGGCCGGGATCGCCACCTTGCCGGTGTTCGCGATGCTGACCTTGGTGGTGAACCGGCCGTCCGTGGTTCCGGAGACGGCGTAACCGACGGCGCACGCCGCCGACCGCTTCCTGATCTCGGCCGCGGCGGGCGGGGCGGCGGCCTGCACCGCCGGACCGGACGGGGCCGACGGTGCGGACAGGCCGCCGGGCAGCGCCACGGCGGCGACCACCCCGGAGAGCACGATCGCGGCGG
>NZ_JBEZZB010000295.1:0-7185 GCF_040638955.1 Actinoplanes sp. NPDC024001 | reverse complement strand
CCTGCAGCCGCGCGTCGCGGGCCAGCGCCACCCAGTTGCGCCGGCCCAGCCGGGCGAACTCGCGGGCGGCCAGCGCGGCCGCCGACTCGGCCACCTCCAGATCACCCTGCACCAGCGCCACCGTGGAGAGCAGCAGCCGTGCCTCCGGCACGTGCATCCGCTTCTGCCGTTCGTACGCCCGGACGGCGGCCTCCGCGGTGGCCCGGGCCTCGTCGACGAGCCGCACCGACAGAAGCAGGGTCGCCCGGTCCACCAGCAGCGAACCGACCTGCATGCCCTGGCGGGAATAGTGCTGCTCGGCCCGGTCGAAGTGCTCCAGCGCGGCGGGCACCTCACCCCGGTAGGCCTTGACACAGCCCAGGTTCTGCTCGGCGTACGCCCGGGGCAGCTCCAGGCCGTGTTCGGCGCACAGCCGCAGCGCGGCGACCAGGTCCTGCTCGGCCGCGGCGAAGCTGCGCCGGGCCAGGTGCAGCAGCCCGCGGTTGCTCAGTGCCCGGGTCTCCCACTGCACGTCACCGGCGCGCCGCAGCACCGGCAACGCCGGGCGCAGGCTGTCCAGCGCCTCGTCGTCGCGGCCCATCTCCAGCAGGATCGCCGACCGCTGCACCAGCGCCCGGGCCGCGGACAGCCCGTCCAGCTCGCGGCCGGCCGCCTCGATCTCGCGGAACGCCCGCCCCGGCAGGCCGCGCAGCGCCAGCGCCGACGCCAGGCTCATCCGTGCCTCGCCGAGCAGCTGCGGCGAACCGGCCCGCCGGGCGGCGGCCACCGAACGGCGCAGCTGGGTCACGGCCTCGTCGAGATCCCGCAGCTGCATCGCCGCGACGCCGAGCGCCCGCCGGGAAACGCTCTCTCCCGCGCGGTCGCCGGCCCGCCGTGCCGCGCTCTCGGCGCGGACCGCCAGCACGCGGGCCCGCGCCGGGTCGATCGTCGCCAGGCGCAGGGCCTCCGCAGCGCTCGAGTCGATGGCCCGCCTCCTCACTGAGGGGGCAATCATAGATCTCGGTCGAGGTGTGCCCCGATCTCCCCTCTCCTGTCGCAGAGCGGACTCTTCCCTGGCGATGTCGATCGGTATCGATAGCCTGATGGGCGGCCCGACGGCGAGGAAGAGGTGCTCACGTGAACACGGAAGAGCCGGTCGACCTGGTGGTGGCGCTGCCCCACGAGAAACTCGTCCTCGGCGTCATGCAGGAGGCCGGCGCCGGCCGCATGATCGAGATGGCCGACCGCAGCGGCGACCTGGGCCTGGCCCGGATCTCCCTGCGCGAGCCCGGCGCGGTCGCCGACCACGTCGGGGCGTGGTACCGGCAGATTCGCCGCGAGTTCCCGAGCTCGGACCTGCCGGAGCCGGCCGCCGGCTCGAAACCGGCCCTCGACCGGGTGCTGGCCGACCTGCGCGCGGGCTTCGCCGCGCAGAACGGCGGCTGGACGCCGACGATGGGCAAGAACCGCGCGGTCGGCCGCGTCCCCGGCATGCGCAACCCGCAGACCGGCGTCGGCGGTGCCGGCGAGGTCTCCCACGGCGGTGTCGGCGGTGCCGGCGAGGTCTCGCACGGCGGTGTGAGCGGCTTTCACGCCGGTGCCGGCGGCTTCGCTTCGGACGGTGGTGTGAGCGGCGCCGGGGAGGTCTCCCACGGCGGCGGCGGCGCACCCCGCAAGATCGACGAGCCGGGCTGGGCGAAGGCCCGGGCCTCCGCACCCGGCCGCGGCGCCCGCGTCGGCGTGGTCGACACCGCGCTGCGCCGCCACGACTTCCTGGCCGGCGCCTGGATCGGCGAACAGGAGAACGGCCTGTCCTATCCGGCCGGCCTGCCCGCCGAGGCCGGGCACGCCACGTTCGTGGCCGGCCTGGTGCTGCGCCAGGCCCCCGGCGCCACCCTGGCCGTGTCCGCCCTCCTCGACGACCGGGGCATCGGCGACTCCTGGGACGCCGCCGTCCGCATCGTCCAGCTGGGCCGCGAAGGCCTGGACGTGCTCAACCTGTCGTTCGTCAGCTACACCGACGACGGCATGCCCCCGCTGGTGCTCTCCACCGCGATCGACCGCCTGGACCCGGACATCGTCGTGGTCGCCGCCGCCGGCAACCACGGCTTCCTCACCGGCGGCGGCCGCCGCAAGGCAGCCTGGCCGGCCGCCCTCAACGACGTGGTGGCCGTCGGAGCCTGCACCGCCCGTGGCGACGGCGAACCGGCCTCCTTCACCCCGGCCGGCTCCTGGATCGACGTGCTGGCCCCCGGCGAAGACGTGGAAAGCACCTACCTGGACGGCACGGTCAAGGTCTGGCACGACCCCGACGGCGACGGCCCCCAGCCGGTGGGCCGCCACGACCGCACCTTCACCGGCTACGCCCGCTGGAGCGGCACGTCCTTCGCCGCCGCCACCATCAGCGGCGCGATCGCCGCCCGAACCGTCCCCGGCCGCGCCTCAGCCTGGCAGGCTTACGAGTGGATGGTCCGCCAGGCCGAAGAGGCCGCCGGCGAGACCCGCCGCGCCGCCGAACCGCTCCTCATCGAGCCGGACGCCCTCGGCTGGCCCTCCTGGACCCGCCGCCGCTGACCCATCACCCACTCACCCACCCGCCTGCGCCCGCCGCTGCCCGACCCATGCGGCAGTGCGCGGCCGAGCTGGCCGCCGTGCCCGGCCGAGCCTGCCTCTGCTCAACTCGCGCGGCAGCTTAGGGCTTGCGCGGAGCATGCGGCTTGCGCCCACCCACTGAATCCGAACGCCCAAGCGTGCGTCAGCGCCAGCCGGTCGTGCTCGGCTGGCCGTCATGCACCGATTGCGGCTCCGGATGGGTGGATCGGCGCCAGCCGGTTCCCTGCTCAGAGCGACCGCCCGCGGCAGGCGGGCCGGTCCGGCGGTCGGACCTTGGCTAGCTGCCGTTCTTCGCAGGCGTGGACCAGCGCCAGCTGAACTCGGCGTTGGTGGGCGCCTGCTCGGGCAGCGGACCGCCGGTGCGCAGGCCGTCCAGCAGGACTGCCAGGTAGCGGCGGCGCAGCTGGGTGGTGCGCTCCTGATCCGGGATGCGCACCGCCGCGCACATCTCCAGCAGCATGGTGATGTCGGGGGCTACGGCCTCGGCCCGCAGCTGCGGACGGACCCGCTCGAACAGGGCGGCGGCCAGCTCGCCCGCGCGGATCGCGTCGGCGCGCATGTCGTCGGTCGGCGTGAAGGTGCCGGCCAGGTGCACGGTGAGCGAATGCACGTCCGCCTCGACGATGCCGTACATGAACGTCTCGAACGCCGTCCAGTCGTCAGCCATGGCGGCGGCGCGTTCGGCCTCGGCGATGAAGGTGCGCAGCCCGTCGTGGCACAGCGTGCGGAGCAGGTCTTCCTTGCTGGCGTACCGCCGGTAGAGGGCACTGATGCCGACCCCGGCCCGCTCGGCGACCGCGGAGATGGGGGCGCGCTTGTCGGCCAGGAACACCTCGCGTGCCGCCGCCAGAATCACCACGTTGTTGCGCGCCGCCTGCCGCCCGCGCCCGGAGGCCGTACTCGTCATGAGCCCACCCTAGCCGAACGGAACAAAGTGTTCCGCTCCGTTCCGAATGGCGGACTCAAAAAGGATTGAGCTCGCGACGCAAGAGCGAGCGGATTCGTCGGACACGCCGGCTGGGGACAGCTGAGCAGCCGAGGGCAGCTAGGACGGCCACCCGGTCGACAGCGCGGTGCGCCAGGTGGGCCGAGAGGGGGCAGGCGGAACGAAGCAGTCCGCTCCGCACCGCCTGCTGCTGGCTCGACGAGAGGCAAGGGTGGGGCCGATCTCAGTCCTCGTAGTAGTCGGGCTCCGACGGGAACGACTCCAGATAGTCGGGATCCATGTGCAGCGGCTGCCCATGGCCGGCATCCGCCTGCGCAGGCCCGCCGGACGCGCGCCTCGACGCCGAGCCGCCGGAAGCCGCCTTGCCGGCCATCGAACCGCCGGAGCCCGGCCGGTCAGCCGCATCGCGCGGCCCGGACGCAGGCCGGGCGGCAGCGTTGCCGGGCGCCCCGGCGTCAGGCCGGCCGATGGCACCGCCGGGTGTCGGCAGGGCAGAGTCCAGAGCCGAGCCGGCGGATTCCTCGACCGCGCCGGCGGCCGCGCCGCCCGGCGGCGGCTCGTCGGCGACCACCGCGAGGACCTGGTCGCCGAACTTGGTCAGCTTGCTCTGGCCGACCCCGCTCACCGTGCCCAGCTGGTCCAGCGTCGCCGGGGCCAGCGCGGCGATCGCGCGCAAGGTCGCGTCGTGGAAGATCACGTAGGCCGGGACGCCCTGCTCCTTGGCGACCGACCCGCGCCAGGCCCGCAGCCTCTCGAAGAGCGGTGTCGCTGAGGCCGGCAGGTCGGCCGCCGGCGGGCGGGCGGCCGCGGTGCGGGACGCGGCGCGGGCCGGACGGACCGGCGCCACCTCGCGGCGCATCATCAGCTTGCACTCGCCGCGCAGGACCTCCGAGCTGCGCTCGGTGAGGGCGATCGTGCTGTATTCGCCGTGGACGGTCAGGTAGCCGCCGGCGAGCAGCTGCCGGACGACGCCGCGCCACTCGGACTCGCGCAGGTCGGCGCCGATGCCGAAGACTTTCAGCTCGTCGTGGCGGAAGCGCTCGACCTTCTCCGTCCGCTTGCCGAGCAGGATGTCGATCGACTGCCCGGCGCCGAACCGCTGGTTGCGCTCTTTCTGCAGGCGGAAGACGGTGGAGAGCAGTTTCTGCGCGGCGACCGTGCCGTCCCACGACTCCGGCGGGTCGAGGCACACGTCGCAGTTGCCGCAGGTGGTCTCGGTGGGGGACTGGCCGAAGTAGGCGAGCAGCTGCGCCCGACGGCAGGTGACGCTCTCGCAGAGGGCCAGCATCGAGTCGAGGTGCTGGGCGGCGTTGCGCCGGAACGCGGCGTCGCCCTCCGAGCTGTCGATCATCTTGCGCTGCTGCACGACGTCCTGCAGCCCGTACGCCAGCCAGGCGGTGGACGGCAGCCCGTCACGCCCGGCCCGCCCGGTCTCCTGGTAGTAGCCCTCGACCGACTTGGGCAGGTCGAGGTGGGCGACGAACCGCACGTCGGGCTTGTCGATGCCCATTCCGAACGCGATCGTGGCGACCATGACCAGGCCGTCCTCGCGCAGGAAGCGGGCCTGGTTCTCGAAGCGGGTCCGCGCGTCCAGCCCGGCGTGGTAGGGCAGCGCGGGGATCCCGTTGTCGGTCAGGAACGTGGCGTGCTTCTCCACCGAGGCCCGCGACAGGCAGTAGACGATCCCGGAGTGCCCGGGATGCTCGGCGCGCAGCAGCTCCAGCAGCTGTTTCGACGGCTGGTTCTTTCCGACGATCCGGTACTGAATGTTGGGACGGTCGAAACTCGCGGTGAAGTGGCGGGCGCCGGTGAGCTGCAGCCGGGTGGCGATCTCCTCGCGGGTGGCCGGCGTCGCGGTCGCGGTCAGCGCGATGCGCGGCACGTCGGGCCAGCGCTCGTGCAGCATCGACAGGCCCAGGTAGTCGGGGCGGAAGTCGTGGCCCCACTGCGCCACACAGTGCGCCTCGTCGATGGCGAACAGCGAGATCTTGCCCCGGTCGAGCAGCCGCTGCACGCCGGCCGTGCCGAGACCCTCGGGCGCCACGTAGAGCAGGTCGAGCTCGCCGGCGACGAACTCGGCCTCGACGATGCGCCGCTCGTCGAGATCCTGCGAGGAGTTCAGGAAGTTGGCCCGCACGCCGAGGGTGCGCAGCGCGTCGACCTGGTCCTGCATCAGGGCGATCAGCGGCGAGATCACCACGCCGGTGCCGGGCCGGACCAGCGCCGGGATCTGATAGCACAGCGACTTGCCGCCGCCGGTCGGCATCAGCACCAGGGCGTCGCCACCGGCGATGACGTGCTCGACGATGTCACCCTGCTGGCCGCGGAACGATGGGTAACCGAAGACCCGGTTGAGGGCGTCGGTGGCGCTGGACACGGAGAACGGGGGAGCGGACGAAGTCACCCCGCGATAGTAGAGAGCCCCACCGACAATCGCCTCCGCCCTGTGGACAACCGGATGCCTAAGGGGTGACCCCGGGCAGGCCGACCAGGTCGAGGATATGCCGGGCCGGGCTGCCGGGGGTGGCGTGCAGCACCAGCGGCGCCCGCCCGTCGGCGTGGCTCTCCGCGAGCAGGTGCAGCGCGGACACCCCGGCGCTGGCCAGGTGGGTCACCCCGGAGAGGTCCACGGTCATCGCCACGGTCCCGCCGCGGCTGCGGCGCAGCAGTTCCTGGCGGACCTGGGCGGCGGAGGCGGCGTCCACCGGGCCTTCCAGCCGCACCCGGGCCTCGTTGCCGCCGGGCAGCTCGGTGATGTTCAGCGTGCCGGTCGGCGGCTGGGCCATCGGGGTGCCGCCGACCCGGGTGAGCAGCCGGGCCGGCCGGGTGAGCCGGTGCCGGACGGTCGCCACCGTGCCGGCCGGGCCCGGTTCGACGCGCAGGCTGTTCACCAGCTGCGCGGTGAGGGCCAGCCCCCGGCCGCGGGTCGGCTGCCGCTCCGGCGCCCGCCAGCCGCCGTGGTCGGCCACGGTCGCCTCGACCAGGCCGGTCGGGTCGAGCGCCGCCCGTACCTCGATGACGTCCTTGCCGAAGTGGCCGCCGAAGGCGTGCTCGATGGCGTTGGTGGCGAGCTCGCCGAGGGCGTGCTGCAGCACGAAGACGTCGTGCTCGGCCGCGCCGAGCGCGGCCAGCCAGCCGCCCAGCCGGGCGCGCGCGTCGCGCAGCGCCGCCGGCTGGGCCGGCAGTTCCAGAACCAGATCCGGTACGACCGGTACGCGCTGAGCCGCCAGCATCGTGATGTCATCGGCGTAGCCACCGGCCCGGACCAGCAGCTCGACGGTCTGCCCGCAGACCCGTTCGGTCGCCGTCGCGGCCGGGTCGTGCAGGGCCCGCCCGGCCGCCGCCGACCCGGCCGCCTCCGCCAGCTCGGCCGCGCTGATCTGCGCGCCGTCGCGGACGGTGGCCGGCCGTTCCAGGATGCCGTCGCTGTAGAGCAGCAGCAGGTCGCCGACCTGGAGCCGGTCGGTGCGCACCGGGAACCAGCCGCCGGTGCCGAGCGGTGTCCCGCCGGTGCCGGGCAGGTAACGGGTCCGCCCGTCGGCGGTGATCAGCAGGGGCGCCGGGTGCCCGGCGGTGCAGTACTCCACCTCGCCGGTCCCGGTGTCGAGCACCGCGAGGCAGACGGTCGCCGCGTGCGCGGCCCGGAC
>NZ_JBEZZB010000294.1:0-7194 GCF_040638955.1 Actinoplanes sp. NPDC024001 | reverse complement strand
CTCAGCGCCGCGCCACGCGGCGCTGAGCGTCACCTGAGAGCGTCCGTTCGCGACCGCATGCCGATTCATGTCGATCTTGGTCGGCTGACTCTCAGCGCTGTTCGAGCACGTGCAGACAGCCCTGCCGGTCAGCCGGTGCCTCCGGCTGCGTCTGCGAGTTGCCCCGGCCGTCCTGAACCGACACTGGCCGTCAGCCGGCCTGCCCGGCTGCGTCTGGGGGTTGCTTCGGTCGGCTTGAACCGACACCGGCCGCCAGCTGGCCCGCCCGGCTGTGCCTGAGGGTTGCTTCGGCTGACCCCGGACGGCACTGGTTGGCAGCGGGTTCGCCGGGCTGCGTCTGAGGGGTACTTCGGCCGGCCGGAGACGACGTTGACGGTCAGCCGAGCGGTTTCGCCGTTGACCGGGCAGTTCCGTCAGCCGCGTGATTTGGCTGACGGTCAGGGTGGTGTTTGGGGTGTTCAGGCGGCGCTGGCGGTCAGCCGGGAGGGGTCGGCTGGCGCGCGGGGTCGTGCTGGTGTGGTGGCGGCGGCGTGGGAGGCAACTGGGGTTGGGGGTTTAAGCGTTTTTGGGTGGGGAGCTGTCCGATGTGTCGGGGCGCCGGATGGTGGCACGAGCGACCCAAACCGCTTTTCCGGAATGCCCGCCTTTCCAGGGCACGAACAAGATCAAATCGGGCAAATACTGAGAAGAACGTCACTATTCCGGGCCCAGAGCTTGGTCCCGGGCCTTCCGGCGTGGTTACCGTCGGGCCGTCCCGCAGTTGCGGGCACCGTGGACGGTCCGCCGAGTCCTGCCGCCGCCCACGGACACGAATCCACGGCAGGAGCGGGGGACCCAGGTAACTCGGCGCGCCCAAGGAGTGCGCGCCTCGGGGTGAAGCCGCATGAGACGGCCGGGCACCTCTGTCCGAACCCGACAGCTCACCTCGTAGGCGTGGAGGATCTCCCATGTCTCGGATCGGTAGACGAACGCGCCTTGCCCTCGGTCTGGCGACCGGCGCCCTGCTCATCGCCCCGGCAGCCCCCGCTCAGGCGGCCCGCCAGGTCAACTGGGACGTGGTCGCCAAGTGCGAGTCCGGCGGCCGCTGGCACATCAACACCGGAAACGGGTATTACGGCGGCTTGCAGTTCAGCCGCAGCACGTGGCTCTCGAACGGCGGCGGCAAGTACGCGCCGACCGCCAACAAGGCGACCAAGGCCGAACAGATCAAGATCGCCAACAAGCTCTACCAGAAGCGCGGCCTGAAGCCGTGGCCGACGTGCGGCAAGAAGCCGGGCGTCTACAAGACCACCAAGAACACCGCGAAGAAGAAGTCGTCGAGCGCGAAGCCGAGCGGCAAGACTTACGTGATCCGCTCCGGCGACACCCTCGCCTCGATCGCCAAGAAGTTCAAGGTCAAGGGCGGCTGGCGAACCCTGTACAAGCTCAACAAGGAGCGCCTGGACAGCCCCAGCCTGATCTTCCCGGGCCAGCGCATCCGCCTCTGACGGCCGCGCCCGATCGCCCGGCCGCGAGAGAATCCGCCCTCCCCGCCTTTCACGGCCGGGCGATCATCACCGGCTCCGCAGATAGCCGGTCAGATATGTCAGCGAGGCTGCCAGATCCGCGTTCTCGCGATGCGGCTGCCGTAGCTCGTCGGCAAAGACGGCGACGTCAGCCAGCACCCACCACCGCCGGTAGAACGCGAGTCCCTCCGCCGACACCTGCCGCCCGGTCAGCTCCCGGTAGCGGCCCAGTACCGCGTCATCGTCGCCGCGAGGCTTTTCGTTCAGCATGTCGGCGAACCCGGAGGTGAGCATCCACAGATCCCGTTCCGGCGGCGCCACCCGTACGGTGTCCCAGTCGATCAACAGTGTCCCGGCTCCGGTCCGCAGGAAGTTGCCGGGATGTGGCTCCCCGTGGGTCACCACCCAGGCCGTGGGATCAGCGCCGACCACCGCGGCGAGCCGGTCGAACTCCGCGAGCCAGCTCTCGATCGTGCCCACGTTCGAGACCAGGACACGACGGGCTGCCTCGGCGTAGGGCCCGGCCGTCCACTCGCGGTCAGCGTCCCGCAGCGCGGCTTCGAGGCCCTCGCGCCCCGGCAGCCGCAGATCGGTACGCGGGGCGTGCGGCGCGACCACCCCGTGCAACTCGGCGAGCATGGAGACGACCCGGAGCCGGTCCGCGGCCGGATGCGGGCCGAACACCCCGGACTCACCGTTCAGCAGCGGGTACACCGAAACCGCGTACCGATCATCGAGACGCCGGACCACCTGCCCGCCGGCGCCGCGGATCGGGGCGAGGACGAAGTCGAGCCGGAGCGCCGCAGCCGTCTCCAGCGACCGGCGCAGCCGGTCGAATGCCGCATCGCCCTCCAGGGCGTCGACTTTCACGAAATGCCCGGCCACCGACCAGTGATAGCTGCCGGCGCCGACCGGCAGGAACGTGGCCGCGCCGGTCCGCACACCCCAACCTTCCCGCAGCGCCGCCAGCACGTCGCCCAGGGCGAGGTCAGCCGGGGCCTCACGCACCAGCCAGCCACTCCAGCGCCGGCACGGCCTCGCCGGGCAGCACCGAGATGTGCCCCGCACCCGGTATGAGGCGCAGCGTCGCCTTCGGAATCCGCTCGGCCAGCCACGCGCTGTGCGAACTCGGCACCACCGCGTCCGCCTCACCGTGCACCAGCAGCACCGGCGCGCTGATCACTACCGGGTCGAACCCCCACGGGCCGACGTTCGCCAGATCGTCCTCGATCAGCGGACCGGGCCCGCCCGCCATCGCCGGCTCGACCACGCTGCCGAACCAGCCCCACTCGCCCTCGAGCGCCGCCCAGTCCCCGGCGGTGAAGTCCGGTTCGCCGCCGGCCTGCGCCTGCGCCTGCTTGGCCTCCCGCCCGGCGGCCGCCGCGCCCAGCGACGCCAGGCTGCCCGGCCCCATCCCGGCGAACCAGTCCAGACCGTCAGCCGTGAACGGCGCCAGACCGGAAATGCTCACCGCGGCCGTCACCCGGTCCGGCAGCAGGGCCGCGCAGGCGAGCGCGTGCGGTCCGCCGCTGGAGTGCCCGTACACCGCGAACTCGTCCACCCCCAGCCCGTCGGCGACCGCCGCGGCCAGCCGCCCGGCCGAGGCGAAGTCGCGGCCCGGCAGCGGGGACGACCCGCCGTAGCCGGGCCGGTCGTACGAGATGAACCGCACCCCGAGCCGTTCCGCCGCCGCGAACAGGGGCTGCGGCGGCAGGCCGATGTTCGGCGTCCCGTGATGCCACATCACCACCCGGTCGCCGCTGCCCCAGTCATACGCGTGCAGGACCGCCCCGTCCGGGCCGCTGATGTCGCTTTCCTTGACCACGCGGTAACTATGGTCGGGATCGAAGGTTCTCGCGACCCCACTCCACACTTCCGGCGGCCGAGCGCGTCACGAGGGGTGGAAGGGAGCGGCTGGTGACGTACGAGGAATTCCTGTCCGCCCGGCTGGCGGCGCTGCTGCGCTATGCCACCGTGCTGGCCTGCGACCCGCACCTGGCCGAGGACATCCTGCAGGAGGTCCTGGCCCGGGCGCAGCCGCGCTGGTCCCGGATCGCCGCGGCGGACGTGCCGGAGGCGTACGTCAAACGCATGATCGTCAACGAGCTGGCGTCGTGGCGCCGTCGCCGCGCCGCCCGCGTGGTGCCGTTGTCGATGGACGCGCTGGACGCCGTCACCGAGCCGGAGGCCGATCCCGGGCCGGCCGTGGAGGAGCGCGACGCGATGATCCGGCGGCTCGCCGGGCTGCCCGTCCGGCAGCGCATCGTCCTGGCGCTGCGCTTCTACGAGGGCCGCACGGACGCCGAGATCGCCGACCTGCTCGGCTGCCGCCCGGCGACGGTACGCAGCCACACCGCCCGCGCCCTCGCCACGCTGCGTAAGGACTTTCCCGCCAGTACCACCCGGATCGGAGGCTGACGATGGTGGACGAACAGAGGATCAGCGACGCGTACGAGGCGATCGCCGGCCTGGCGCCGTCCCCGGAACGGGTGCGGGCGGGCATCGCGGCCCGCGCCCGGGTGCACCGGCAGCGGCGGCTGCTGCTCGCCGGCGCGGGCGTGGTGACGGCCGGCGTCGCCGTGGGGGTGCCCCTGGCCGCCGGTGGCCGGCGCGGCGCGCAGATGCCCGTGGCGACGCTCCCGCCGCCGGTGCCGCAGGACGCGCCGCTGCAGTACACGCCCTCCTGGTTCCCGCCGGGGATCAGCGAACAGTTCCGGTCGGTGCGGTTCGACACGGCTCAGGGGCCGCTGCTGGGGCCGCAGCCCCGGGCGTTCCAGGGCAGCACCCGTTACTGGCTGCCGGACGGCGTGCACTACACCGCCGCGGGCGCCGAGCCACCGGGAGTGATGCTGGCCGTCAATGAGGTCCCGCCCGAGGGCGGCGGCGAGACCGTCGACATCGGCGGTCTCCCCGGCAACCTGCTCGTCGCTGACACGGCGTCCGTCGAATGGCGGTCCGGGGAGTTCGGGGCCAACCTGCTGCTGACCGTGTCCGGGCTGCCCGACCCGGTGAACCTGGCACTGCGGATGGCCCGGTCGGTGGTCTACACCAGCGCGCTCATGTCGGTGACGATGCGTTCGCCGTGGGTGCCCTCACGGCTGGCCGGATACACCGTGGCGGCGGTCCATCCGGCGGCGAACGGCTGGCGTCAGTCGCTGACGCACTGTTCGGCAACCGGTGGCGAGGTCGTTCAGATCGTCGCCGAGTCCGGGTCCGTCGCGGACGAGTTCACCATCCACCTCGCCCAGCCAGGGACGCTCACCACCGCGGAGAGCCGGCGCATGCTGACCGGGCTGGTCTGCACGGCGCCGGACCTCTCGTGGGTGGGTGACCGATGACGATCAGACCAGCTCGGACAGCGCCCGCTCGAAGATCTCGTGATGCCGGGCCACGTCGGCCGCCGACGTCTGCGGGCACATCAGCGCCATGTTGTGGAACGGCGTGAGCAGCACACCCCGGTTCGCCAGGTAGACGTGCAGGAAGTCCTCCAGCTCGGCGTCCGCGCTCGCCGCCGACTCGGTGCCGTTGCGCGGCGCCGGGTTCGCGAACCGGTACTCGACGCGGGCGCCGAGACGGCTGACCGACCACGGGAGCCCGTACCCCTCAATGATCTTGGAAATGCCGTCGGCGAAAGCCGACGCCGTCTCGATCATCGTGGCGAACGCGGCCTCGGTCAGCACCTCCTGCAGGGTGGCGCGGGTCGCGGCCATCGACACCGGATTGCCGGCGAGCGTGCCGCCCACGCCACCCATGTCCACCAGGTCCAGATCGCCGCGCCCGGTGAGTGCCTCGGCAAGCTCGGCACTGAGACCGTACGCGCCGACGGGCACCCCACCACCGATGGCCTTGCCGATCGTCACGACGTCCGGCTGGAGGTTCCACGCCGCGGTCGCGCCGCCCGGCCCGGCCGAGAAGGTGTGCGTCTCGTCGTTGATCAGGTAGGTGCCGTACCTACGGGTCAGCTCCCGCACCCCGGCCAGATAGCCGTCCTCCGGCAGCACGATGCCGATGTTCGTCAGCGCCGGCTCCATCAGCACCGCCGCCACATCGCCGTGCGCCAGCTCCCGCTCCAGCATCGCCAGGTCGTTGAACTCGGCGACCCGGCTCGTCGCGGTCACGTCCACCGGCGCGCCGACGTTGCCCTCGCGGCTGCGGCCGTGCCCGTCCGGGCCGACGACGATCAGCGACTCGTCCACCGAACCGTGATAGCAGTAGCTGTTCACCAGGATCTTCGATCGGCCGGTGACGGCACGCAGCAGCCGGATCGCCCAGCGGTTCGCGTCCGTCGCGGTCAGCGCGAAACTCCAGGCCGGCAGGCCGAACCGGCGGGCCAGCTCGGCGCCGGCGACCGCGGCGTCCTCGGTCGGCATCATCGTGGCCAGCCCGTCGCGGACCCGCTCGGTGACCGCGGCGACCACCGGCTCGGGGGAGTGGCCGGCCATCGCGCCGGTGTCACCGAGGCAGAAGTCGACGAACTCGTTGCCGTCCACGTCGGTGATCCGGTTGCCGCGGGCCGAAGCCAGATAGACCGGGAAACCGGCGGCGGTCTTGTTCATCCACGTCATGGGGACGCGGCCGAACAGGTGGTCGGCCCTCGCGTAGGCCGCCCGGGACCGGGGGTGCCGGTCGGCGAAGGTGGCCCGCTCACGCTCGGCGAGAGCGCGCAGCCGGGAGCGATCGATTCCGGAATCCGTCGACATGGCGCGACGTTACCAGGGAATCGTCACTTCGCGGTGGTCCTGAGTACGGTAACCGTACGTCCGTTGCCGTCCGTGACATACAGCCGCAACCCGTCCGGGGAGACCGCGATGACCCGTGGGCTGTCCCCGACGGCGACCGTCGACACCACCTTTCCCGCCTTCAGATCCACCACCGACAGGTTGTCCGAGCCCTCGTTCACCACGTACGCGTGCTTGCCGTCCGTCGAGGTGATCACCGCCTGCGGTTCCTTGCCGACCGCGAGCCGGTAGAGCCGGCGCAGCGATCCCGTGTCGAACACCTCGACCGTGTCCAGGTCGTAGTTCGTGACGATCAGCGTCCGCCCGTCCGGCGTCACCGCGATGCTGTGCGGCGATTTGCCGACCTTGATGTTGCGCAGCACCAGCCGGTCCTTGGTGTTGATCACCGAGATCTGGCTGGACTCGTGATTGGCGGTGTAGGCGATGCTGCCGTCCGGCGAGAACGTCACCCAGTGCGGGTTCGGCGGCACCGAGATCCGGGCCGCCTCGGTCAGCGTCTGATCGTCGTAGATCTCCACCCGCGCGCCGTTGTGGATCGGCAGCCAGACCTGCCCGTCCGAGGCCACCGCCGGCTCGAACGGCCGCGGTCCGGTCCGGATGTTCTTCACCACGGTCCGCTTCGCGGTGTCGATCACGGCGAGGCCGTTGCCGGTGAAGTCGTTCTCGAACATCGACACGTAGATCCGGGCGCCGTCCGGCGACACCGCCAGGAAGCGGGGCGTGTTCGGCACCTTCACCACCGCGATCTGCCGATCGTCGAGGCCGATGAAGTGCACGTCCTTCGAGTTCTGGTCGGCCACGTAGACGGTGCGGTTGTCCGGCGCCACCGCCACACCTTCCGGTTCGCGGCCCAGCCGGAAGCGGGTGAAGGCCGCATCTCCGCGTCCAGGCCGGCCTCCCCCCGGACCAGGACGGCGGGCGCACCGGACAGGGCAGCGCGCCGGCGGCGG
>NZ_JBEZZB010000293.1:0-7293 GCF_040638955.1 Actinoplanes sp. NPDC024001 | reverse complement strand
GGGCGATCTCCGCACCCCGGGCGCGCGCGGCCCGGCGGGCCGCGGCCCGCTCCCGGGCCTGCCGCTCCGCGTTGGCCTGGCGCAGCAGCGAGTCGGCCCGGCCGGCGATCGACGAGACCCGCTCCTCCGCCGTACGCACGGCGAGCCGGACCTCCATCTCGTTCTGCCGGGCCTGGGGCACCAGTGCGGCGAGCCGGTCGCGTTCCTCGGTGGAGGGCTCCTCGTCGAGCGGGGTGGCCTCGGCCAGCCGCAGCCGCTCCTCCAGCTCGGCGAGGCGCATCAGGTCGTTCTCCCGGGCCGCCTCGGCCTTCTGCCGGGACGCGCCGAGCCGCTCGCTCTCCGCCTTCGCCGACCGGGCGGCGGCGCCCAGCTCGGCCAGCCGGCGGGCGGCCGCGTTGCGCTCGCCCTCGGCGGCCCGCTTGGCCTGGGCGGCCACGTTCACCGCCTGCTTGAGCTCGGCCACCTCGGCACGGGCGGCGCCGAGCTGCTCCTTGACCTCGGCGATGGTCTGCTCGGCGGCGGCCCGCTGCGCCTTGGCCTCGTCGACCGCGGCCTGCACCTCGATGTAGCTGGTCGCCTTCGCCGAACCACCGGCCGCGGCGTACGTGCCGAGCACGTCGCCTTCCGGGGTCACCGCGCGCAGCTCGCCGTTCTCCGCGATCAGCCGGGCGGCCGCGGCGAGATCGGGCACCAGCGCCACGTCACGCAGGGCACGGTTGAGCGCGGGCCGGATCTGCTCCGGGCAGTCGATCACGTCGGGCGCCCAGACGGCGCCCTCCGGCAGGACCGGGCGCAGGCTGTCCAGCGATCCCCGCATGCCGGGCCCGGCGGGCGCGGCGACCACCAGGTCGGCCCGGCCGGCATCGGCGATCTTGAGGGTACGCATCGCCTCGATCGCCTCGTCGGTGCCGGAGAGGGCCACCGAGTCGGCCAGCCCACCGAGCGCGGCGGCGAGCGCGACCTCGTGGCCCGGGCGGACGCTCAGCATCGACGCCAGGCTGCCGAGCAGGCCGGGCACCTGCCCGGCCTTGGCGAGCAGCGCCCCGGCACCGTCCTTGCGCTTGAGGCCGAGCGCGAGTGCCTCCTCGCGCGCCTTCCAGCTCGCCGCGTCCTTCTCCGCGGCCCGTTCGGCGTCGGAGAGCTCCCGGACGACGGCCGCCGCCCGGTCGTGCGCGGCGACCGCCTCGTCGTGCCGGGCGTCCAGGTCCGCGTTGTCCCGGTCGGCGTCCGAGGACTCGGCGGCGACCAGGTCGACCTCCGCCTGCGCCGCCTCGGCCCGCATCAGCGCGTCGGTGTGCGCCGCGGCGAGCCGCTCGATCTCCTCGTCCGCGCTGCTGGTGCGGGCCCGGGCCGCGTTCACGTTGCCGGTGAGCTTGGCCAGGCCCTCGCGCCGGTCGGCGATCGCCTTGGCGGCCGCGCGCAGCTCACCCTCGGCCGCGGCGAGCTGGCGCTCCAGCTCCTGCCGGTGCTCCAGCGCCTCGGCCAGGCGCATCTGGTCCTCGGTGAGGGCCTCGCGCAGCTCCTCCTCCTGCTCGCGGACCCGCTCGGCCTCGGCCTCCAGCATCTCCGGGTCGCGGCCGGGACGCTCCTCGTCGGGGGTGGCGGCCAGATGCCGCAGTCGCTCGGTGGCCAGCTGCTCGGTGGAGCGGAACCGCTCCTGGAGCGTGGACATCCGGTACCAGGTGTCCTGGGCGGCCTGCAGCAGCGGCGCGTCCTCGGCGTGCGCGGCCTCCAGCTCGGCGAGCCAGCGCTGGACCTCGCGGTTCTCCTCCTCCACCTGCTGGCGGCGCTCGCGCATCGCCGACTCGTCGGCGATCTCCTTGTCCAGGGTGGTACGCAGGGTGTGCAGGTCGTCGGCGAGCAGCCGGAGCCGGGCATCGCGCAGGTCGGCCTGGATGCCGGCCGCCCGGCGGGCCACCTCGGCCTGCTTGCCGAGCGGCTTGAGCTGGCGGCGCAGTTCGGCGGTGAGGTCGGTGAGCCGGTTGAGGTTCACCTGCATCGCGTCGAGCTTGCGGATCGCCTTCTCTTTGCGCTTCCGGTGCTTGAGAACCCCGGCCGCCTCCTCGATGAAGGCGCGCCGGTCCTCCGGCTTGGCGTGCAGCATGGCGTCGAGCCGGCCCTGGCCGACGATGATGTGCATCTCCCGGCCGATACCGGAGTCGCTGAGCAGCTCCTGGATGTCGAGCAGGCGGCAGGAGTTGCCGTTGATCTCGTACTCGCTCGCGCCGTCGCGGAACATCCGCCGGGTGATCGACACCTCGGTGTAGTCGATCGGCAGGGCGCCGTCGTTGTTGTCGATCGTCAGCGTCACCTCAGCCCGGCCCAGCGGCGCCCGCCCGGACGTACCGGCGAAGATGACGTCCTCCATCTTGCCGCCGCGCAGGGCCTTGGCGCCCTGCTCGCCGAGAACCCAGGCGATGGCGTCGACGACGTTGGACTTGCCGGATCCGTTCGGGCCCACGACACAGGTGATGCCCGGTTCCAGCCGCAACGTGGTAGCGGAGGCGAAGGACTTGAAGCCCTTGACCGTCAGGCTCTTGAGGTGCACGGATCTCCGAGGGTCGGCGGTGTTCTGCTGGATGGCAGGCTACCCGGAGGCGATCGGTACGACAGGGACCACGCCGCGCCGCAGGTCCACACGCAAAAAACTGCGCGCCGCCACAGATGTGGAGGCGCGCTTTTTCTTTGGTGCGTTCGTAGTGCGAGGGGGATGTGAACGCCGGGTGATCACCCCGCAGTATCCACCGGCGTTCGGTCGGAGCTCAGGTCAGTGCGGGCTCGGTCAGCCGCGCGAAATCGTCTGCCTCCGCGGCCGCCGCCGCGAGACGATCGTTTTCCGCCCGGAGGCGGGTGACCTCGAACTCCAGAGCCTGCACCCTGGAACGCAGTCGGGTGACCTCGTCGAGGAGGCGCCGGTCGGGCGCCGCACCTACGTGGCCGTAGAGGGCCTTCGCCATCGTGACTCCTTGTGACGCGCTGCGTCTCTGTGATGTAGCGGCTGCTGTTGTGCGTTGCCGGAACAGCCGGCCAAGGTTGCGCCCGGTCCTGGGAACACCCGAACTCACGGGCACGCGTGAGCACAGAATCCCGCTAGCGAGGCGAGCGAGGTTCTTGAGGTGCGATGCCCATGCCCTGAGTGGAACCGGGGCATGAGTGGGCGCGACTGGCGACAACTCCATAGTCCGCCGATACCCACACTCCGTCAAGCCGGGGCTTCTCCGGTTGCGCGCTCAGTACCAGTGAATCACGCCACGACGGTGCTTCAACAGGTGTTATGCACGTTCACCCGCACTGTCGATCTTCGAGTGCGCGCTGATCTCACGGTCGTCGATGGATGGCCGCCCTGAACGCCGCCGCAGCTAACCCCCTTTCGGACAAAAACGGGCAAACATGGGCGACAAAGCGGTGCAAATGGTACGCAATTGTGTCGCCTAGCCGACATGCTCCGGCAACTTCGGCGGGCTGTGTCGTTGCCTCCAGCGTGAATCCGACCCCGTCGCGTGAGCGCATCTGCCTGCTGACCGGCGGCGGGTACCCGTACCGGCGGGACGCGCTCGGTGGTTGGTGCCGGACCCTGGTCGAGGGTCTGCGCCGATTCCGCTTCGAGTTGCTGACCGTCACGGACCGTGAACTGCCGTCCGCGCCGGCGTACCCGCTCCCGTTCCACGTCGGCTCGGCGCGCGCCGTCGCCCTCGGCCGCGACCCGGCCCGCGCCGAACGACGGCGCACCGCCAAGCCGGAGGGCGCCGCCGAGGCCGCCGCGCTGCTCTGCCGGGGGCTGCTCGGCGACGACGGCCCGGTGACCGAGCAGTTCGCCACCGGGCTGCGCCGGATCGCCGACCTGTGCCAGCCCGCGAGCGGGAACGGCACGCCGGACCTGCTGGCGGGTGTGCCGCTCACCGACGCGCTGCTGGAGGCCTGGCGGGCCCGGCCCGACCGGACCCTGCTGCCACGGCTCAGCGTGCGCGACGCGCGTACCGCGGCGACGCTG
Source organism: Actinoplanes sp. NPDC024001 (assembly GCF_040638955.1). Lineage (NCBI taxonomy): Bacteria > Bacillati > Actinomycetota > Actinomycetes > Micromonosporales > Micromonosporaceae > Actinoplanes > Actinoplanes sp. NPDC024001. The sequence continues at coordinate 3,302 of NZ_JBEZZB010000293.1, read as the reverse complement.
CTCCGGCACGCGCTGCGCGCGCTGGCGGTGCCGCTGCCGGAGGTCGAGCTGGTGCACTGCGTCGGCGGCACCACACCGCTGCTGGCCGCCCTGGCCGGGCGGTGGCGCACCGGCACGCCGTTGCTGCTCACCGAGGCACGGGCGGCCGTGCCCCGGCAGCGGCCGGCCGAGGACCGGCTCTCGGTCAGCGTGCGCACGGTGCTGCGGCGATTCCGTACGTCGGTCGCGCGCACCGGGTACGCCGAGGCGGAACTGATCGCGCCGTTGAGCACCTACCACCACGGGTGGGCGCTGGAGCACGGGGCGCGGCCGGCCCGGCTGGTCCAGGTGCCGGCCGGGGTGGACCCGCGGGAGTACCCGGGCGCCGTCGAGCTGAGCCAGGCGCCGGCCGTGGTCTGGGCCGGCAGCGGCGGACCGGACAGCGGGCTGGCCTGCGTGCTGGAGGCGTTCACCGAGGTCGCGGCGGCCGTGCCGGGAACCGTGCTGCACCTGGTCGGGGTCACCGCGGCACACGAGGACCACTGCGCCGAGCAGATCGAGCGGACCGGGCTGGGCCGGGCGGTACGCCTGCACCCGCTGCCCGCCGACCCGCGGGACCGGTACACCGTCGGCCAGGTCGTGGCGCACGTGCCGGGGCCGGCGGACCCGCCGTACCGGCTGGTGGAGGCGATGATGTCGGGCCGCGCGGTGGTCGGCGTGGACATCGGGCCGGCCGGCGAGACGCTCGGCGACACCGGGGTGCTGGTGCCGCCGAACGACCCGTCCGAACTGGCCATCGCCATCGTCGACCTGCTCCGCTCGCCGAACCGGCGCCGGGCGCTCGGCGACGCCGCCCGGCAACGGGCCCTCAACCACTTCACCGTGGACCGGGTGGTGCGGGTGTACGGCGCCCTCTACACCGACCTGGCCGCTCCCCCACCGGCGCCGGCGTTCGAACTGGCGCTCACCGTGCCCGCGCCGCGCGTCACGGTCCCCGCGACCGTGCGCTGGCTGACCCGGGAGAACACATGACGATCACCACGCGTACGGCACGCAACCGCAACCGGCGGCGCAACGCCGGGACGAACGAACCACGGCACGCCGCGGTCAACCAGGCTCCGCCCCTGCGCCGGACGCGGGAGGTCGGGCGGCACTCGGCCGAGTTCGAGCCGGACCTCGACGCCGAGGTGGCGCCCGCCGCACTCGTGGCCGCCGCGGAGGAGGCCGAACCGGACCGGAGCGGGACGGACGTCGACGTCGAGCCCGTGGTCGCCGAGGAACGGCACGCTCCCTCGTACCGGAAAAGGCGTGGAAGCCGGCGCGCGCCCGCCCGGCGTGCCTATCTGGGGTTGGCGCTGGTGCGCTGCCTGCTCTATCTCGGGCCGCTCAGCGTCGCGGTGGCCGCGGCGGAGCCGCTCGGCCGCGTGGCGTGGCCGGTCCCGGCCGTGGCCCTGCTGTTCGGCTGGACCGCCGCGCAGAGCCTGACCAGCGTCGGGGTGACCGTCGCCCGCCGGGCCGGGCCGACCGCCGCGGCCCGGCTGGTGGGCGCGGGATTCGCGGCGGTGACCGGGCTCTGGTGCGCGCTGGTGTGGATCGCGCCGGACCCGCTGCTCGGGCCGGACCGCGCGCTGGCCGCGACCGTCGGGATCGGCGGTCTGCTCACCCTCGGCTCGGTGACCGCCGCGCTGGTCACCCGCTCCGAACGCTCGGTCGCCGCCTGGTACGTGCCGTGCTGGCTGCTCGCCGCGCTCGCGGTGGCCGCCCCGGCGCCGGTGCTGCCGCTCCCCGTCGAGACGCTGCTGCCGGCCGCGATCGTGGCGGTCGCGGTCCGCGCGTTCCGGCCGGCCGTCGTCCCGTGCCGGCACGGCCGCCACCCCGGGCTGACCGCCGCCGAACGCCGCCGCGGTGGCGCCTACCTGGTGATCGGCGCGTCCCAGGCGATCTGTGTGGCACTGCTCTGGCGCACCGGGCCGGCCGTCATGCCGCTGCCCGCCGCGCTGCCGCTGCTGCTCGCGGTTCCGCTGCTGGAGACGCTGATCGGCTGGCACACCGACCGGCTGGACGCCGGGCTCGACTCGGCGGAGAGCCGCGCCGAGTTCGGCCGGCACGTCCGCAACGTCACCGCGATCACGCTGGCCGGGCTGCTGCCGCCGCTCGCCGCGGGTGCGGGCCTGACGCTGGCGGCCTACCGGCTGCCGTACGGGCTGTCGTCGGTGCCGGACGCCCGGAACGCGGTGCTGGCCATGGCGGCGGCAACGCTGCTGGGTGGGGTCTTCGCTGTCACGTTCCTGCTCGCGGCCCGGGCGCGGACGGTGATCGCCGCTGCGCTGTCGGCGATTCCGCCGTTCGCGGCTGTGGTTCTCGCCGTGGTCCCGTCGGCGGGTGGGCCGTTGCCGGCGGCGGTCGCCGTCCTGGCGGCGACGCATATCGCCGGCTTGCTCATCGTCGCCCTGACCGCCGCGCCGTAGCCGCGGTGCCCTGTTTTGCCCCTTTCGGCCTGACCGTCGTGCTGGCCTCCACCCCGTAGTCGCCCTGACCACCGCCACGCCGTAGTCGCCCCGACCACCGCCACCCCGTAGTCGCCCTGACCACCGCCACCCCGTAGTCGCCCTGACCCTCGTCGCCCTGTAGGAGGACGCTGTGAAGACCCTGTTCCCCCCGTACGCCTACCCGTCGCCCGAGCTGGAGCTCGACGCCGAGACCTGGATCATCCGGGAGCAGCCCGGCGACCGCCGCACCCTGCACCAGTCGCTGGGCCGCATCGACCTGGACTGGGGCAGCCGCTCCCTCGCCGACGTGCTGGCCGACGTGGACGCCTGGCGCGCCGACGGGGTCGAGGGCCTGTTCCTGGACCGGGCGCCGGCCGGATCCGGCGGGGTCGGGCCGGTCGCGCTGACCGTCCGGCTCGCCGCCCGGCGCGGGCTGCACCGGGTGGTGCTCAACCCGGGTGTGCCGACCCACCCGCTCTACCGCGACCTCGGAGTGCGGATCTGCACGTTCGAGGGGCCGTGGGAGGCATATCAGAGCTGGGACGGCGACGGGTGCCGGCCCGGCGACGGGCACATCGTGCACGGCGTGCCGACGACGCTGCTCACCGCGGCCCGGCGGCTGATGGGCCGGCGTGGAGCCGGTTTCGGGCTGGCGACCGACGCCAGCCCGAACCTGAGCACGGCGGGCGCCCACCGCGCCGACTGACCGAGGCCCGGCTGGCAGCGAGCGCCCACTCCCGGTCACGTCCACCGAAGTGGTGTATGACCCGGATTTTCCGGGATGAAAGAGGCGGCCACCGCAGATCCTTCGGATTGTCTGAAGATCACGAAGGA
>NZ_JBEZZB010000292.1:0-7371 GCF_040638955.1 Actinoplanes sp. NPDC024001 | reverse complement strand
ACGGCTACTTCCTAGGGTCTAACCTGACGCCACGGACTAGAGGGAGCTACCTGAATGCGGGTCGGATACATGCGAGTCAGCACGGTCGATCAGAATCGACAGTCGGTCCAGATCGACCGGCCCCGGGTGACCGGCCTGGGCGACCGGCCTTGGGCGACCGGTCTTGGGCGACCGGCCTTGGGAGAGCGGCCCCGGGCGGCCGGCCCTGGGTGAGCGGCCCGGGCGACAGTCGGCCCTGCGCGAGCGGTGTGCGGGTGAACTGGGCTTCCCGCACCCGGTGCGCCGCACCCCGGAAGGACCGTCGGCCGCCGCCGGCCGGTACCTGCGCGCCGGGACCTTCGTCCCTGTCGATCTCACCGGGCCGGGTCGAGGATGGCAGGTGGACGGAGGTGGTTTCGATGCTGTTTCTGCTCTTCATGATGGCGGCGATGCTCATCCTCGCCATCGTGCTGCTGTGCTCCCAACCGGACGACGCCACCGGAGCCGGCGGCGACGGCAAGGCCGGGACGGACAAGCCTGACGACGGGAAGGCCGCCCCGACCACCCTGGAGGGCGCGCTGGTGGCACAACTGATCAGCGGAGAGATCACCCAGGCGCAGTACCGCATCGCGGTGGCCCGGCTGGCGAAGCGCGACGACGAGCGCAACCCGATGACGGTGCCGAAGGACGACCGCCCGGAATCCTGCGCCTGACCTCCGGCCGGCACACCCGCCACTCCCCGCAGGTCGACGCGGTAGCCCGCAGACCGATTAGGACGGCGGACGCATGCGCCGCACGACCCAGGGCGCGCTCGCAGTCGTCCAGCTCGCCTGCGGCTGTTCAGCCGGCCTCGTCCAGCGTGACGGAACTGCGTGCCGGCCTGCTCGCCCACGCCGCTCGCAACGTCGGATCCTGCGTCAGCCGCTGCTCCACGGCGCGGACGGCGCGGTCCCGTTCCGGGCCGGGCGCGCTGAAATCCAGGCCGGTGTCCGCCGGTCCGGGCCGGCCGAACTGGGCCAGTTCCGGCGTGTCCGGGAAGACCATGTCCAGGCTGACCTGCCAGATCTCCGGCTGGTACCAGTCTTTGCCGGCCCATGCGTCCCGGACGTCAACGGCGAACTGCCGGGTGAAGCTCAAACCGGGCAGCCGGTCGTTCCAGCTGTACCGGCCCCACTGCACCATGAACCCGTCGGCGTCGTTCTCCACCGGTTCCAGACCGTCGACCGGCAGCGCCAGGAACTCGGTGAACGCCTGCCATGCCACCGCGACGTCGTGCACGTGCCCGGGATCGACGCCATACCGGCGGAGTCGGCCGGCCAGCATCTGCGCTGCGTCACGCCACAGGAACCCCACGGCGGGCCACGCTACCGGATCGTCACCGCGGTAATCAGAACCGGGCAATCCGCGCTGCCCACATGAGCAGGCTGCGGAACAGGCCCGCCCGGCAGTGCCTGAAGTCCCGGCGCAGTCATGTGCCGACTTCGCGCCCGGGACTTCCGGCCCTGACGTCGCCGGACTCCACTGGTTGCACTGAAGGAATCCGATCCGCCGCGAGGAGTGGTCATGAAGTCCTTCCCGACCTCGCGCGGCCGTACCGCGACCATGCTCGCGGCCGCGCTGCTCACCCTGCCTCTCGCTTGGCCCGGCCCGGCCGGCGCCGCGGCCGCGGTGCCGGCGCAGCCCGGGACGTTCCAGGGCTTCGGCTTCGACGCCTGCACCGCGCCGTCGGGCGCCGCCATGACGGCCTGGCTGCAGTCGCCCTACCGGGCCGTCGGCATCTACTTCGGCGGGGTCAACCGCGGCTGTGCCCAGCCCAACCTCACGCCGGCGTGGGTGAGCGAGCAGGTGGCCGCCGGCTGGCGGCTGATCCCGCTCTACGTCGGTCCGCAGGCGTCGTGCACCACCTCCAACAAGCGGATCCTCATCGACAACGCGCAGGCCGCCGCGCAGGGCCGGGCCGCCGCCGAGGACGCCGCCGCGCAGGCCACCGCGCTGGGGCTGGCGAAGGAGAGCGTGCTGATCTACGACATGGAGGCCTACCGTACGGACGACGCGGCGTGCCGGGCCGGCGTGCTCGCGTTCATGGGCGCCTGGACGGCGCGGCTGCACGACCTGAGTTACTTCTCCGGCTTCTACGGCAGCATGGCCTCCGGCGTGGCCGACCAGGTGGCGCAGTACGCCGTGGCCGGCTACGCGCGTCCGGACTATCTCGACTTCGCCCGCTGGGACGGCGTCGCCACGGTCGACGACGCCGCGATCCCGGCCGGGTACTGGTCACCGCGGCGCCGGATGAAGCAGTACGTCGGGGATCACAACGAGACCTGGGGCGGCGTCACGATCAACATCGACAACGACTACCTGGACATGGCGCCGCTGCCACCGGCGCAGCTGGCCGACTACAACGGCAACGGCTGGGCGGACGTGCTGGCACGCGTCACCAGCTGCGGCAACCTGTACCTGCACTTGGGCAACGGCGCCGCCGTGGACGCGGCGGGCCGGCTGATCAGCGGCGGCTGGTCGGCCCTGGACGCCATCCTGCGGATCGGCGACCTCACCCAGGACGGCCGTGAGGACGTGGTGGCCCGGCAACCCTCCACGGGGGAGCTCTGGCTGTATCCGGGCACCAGCACCGGGGTGGGCAGCCGTCTGCGCATCGGCACGGGCTGGAACGGCATGCGGGAGCTCACCGGCATCGGTGATGTCACCGGCGACGGCCTGCCCGACCTGCTGGCCGCCCGCACCTCCGACGGGAAGCTCTTCCTCTATCCGGGCCTGCCCGGCCCGGGCCTGGGCGCACGCACGGAGGTCGGCAGCGGCTGGAGCGCGATGAGCGAACTGTCCCGGATCGGCGACTTCGACCGCAACGGTCATCCCGACCTGGTCGCCCGGCAGACCAGCACCGGCACCCTCTACCTCTACCCGCGGACCGCCACCGGGTTCGGCGCGCGCCGGCAGATCGGCACCGGCTGGGGCAGCATGCGCGACCTGGTCGGCGCCGGTGACTTCGACCGCGACGGCAACGTGGACCTGGCCGCCGTGCACCACGCCACCGGCCGGCTGCTGCTCTACCGCGGAACCGGCAGCGCCCTGCGCGGCGGCGTCCTGCTGAGCGCGGCCTTCAGCGGCCGGGCACCGCTCTGCTGAGGAGCGGACGCCATGACGACGGTGACCACGGCGGCCGTCCTGGCGTACGCGATCGGTGTTCTTCCGTCGGCCTTGGCCGATGTCTGGCCGGCGTGGCCGGTCGCCGCAGCCGGCGATGGTAGTGCTGCTCGGCTCGATCCTGCTGACATCGATCGAGGTGGCGCAGTGGACGGCGCTCGCCATGGCGGTGATCACCGGTGGGCCCGTGCGGCGCTGGCCGCGGCCGCCCGAGTGCTGCGCAGGCTCCACACGATCGACACGGTGATGGTCACGATGATCACGCCGAGGGTGACGGGGACGGGCAGTTTGCCGACCGGCGTCTCGGACAGGACCAGCTTGACGCCGGCGAAGGCGAGCAGGACGGCCAGGCCGTAGTGCAGGTGGGTGAAGCGGCGCAGCAGCCCGGCGAGGCAGAAGTAAAGGCTGCGCAGCCCCAGGATGGCGAAGGCGTTGGCGGTCCAGACGAGGAAGGTGCTGGTGGTGATGGCCAGGATCGCGGCGACCGAGTCGACGGCGAAGATCAGATCGGTGGCCTCGACGGCGATGAGCACGACGAACAGCAGGGTGGCGACGCGTTTGCCGTTGACGCAGGTGAAGAACCGGTTGCCGTGGTAGGCCGGATCGGTCGGGAGGATCCGGCGGACGAGGCGGACGACCGGGTTGCGGTCCGGTGGGGTCTGTTCGCCGTGGCGGAACGCCATCCGGTATCCGGTGTAGATCAGGAACGCGCCGAACAGGTAGGCGGTCCAGAAGAAGGTCTCGAGCAGTTCAGCGCCGACGAAGATGAACACGAGCCGGAACGCCAGGGCGCCGATGACGCCCCAGAACAGCACTTTGTGCTGGTAGGCAGGGGGAACGGCGAAGTAGGTGAAGATCAGGGCGAAGACGAACACGTTGTCGATCGACAGTGCCTTCTCGATGAGGTAGCCGGCGTAGTAGGTGCCGGCGACCTCGCCGCCCTGCCAGACCCAGAGAACGACGCCGAACAGCAGGCCGGCGGCGATCCAGATGCCGGACCAGACTGCTGCCTCACGGAAGCCGATGACGTGGTTGTCACGATGCAGGAACAGGTCGACGGCGAGCATCGCGGCGATGGCGAGCATCAGCGCCGCCCAGACCCACCAGGACACGGACATGTGGTCGAACCCTTCGTCAGGCCGGCCCGCACGGGCCGGCCTGACGAAGGTCTCCCCGGGCCACTGCGCCAGTGGCTGCACCGCCGGAATCCGGAGCGGCCGGATTCGTACTGACGGCGGTGCGTGGATCGTCGGGTACTCCCCTTCAAACCTACGACCGATTATTCACGAAGTAGAGTTCGTACGTCAAGGTAAGAGACACGACGCCCGTTTCGCGTTTCCGGGCACATATATTGGGCTGGCAAGCCCCGCCCACGACCGAGAGGCGATGATGTCGCTGGCTGCCGAGCCGGGGGCGACCCACCCCAGCAAGGGATGGACCTTCCTTACCAACCACGCTCACGTGCTGCTGGCGATCGCCCGGGAGCCGACCGCCCGGCTGCGCGACGTGGCTGCCTCCGTCGGCATCACCGAGCGTGCCGCCCAGGCCATCGTCGCCGACCTGGAAGACGCGGGCTACCTGCGTCGGGAACGCGTCGGACGGCGCAACGAGTACACGATCAATCCGGCCGGGCGGTTCCGCCACCCGGCCGAGGCCGACCACCGCATCGGCGAACTGATCGACCTCTTCACCGGCGCGCCGCAGTCCTGACCGCGGGCAGAGCACGCAGGCGCCCCCACAGGGCCAGGCCGGCGTCCACCGACGGCAGGACCGCCCGCACGGCAAGAGCCCGTACCAGCGGATTGCCGAGCCGGCCCTGCCACCGCAGGGCCGGCCGAGCCTCGTCGACCGCCGGCGGGGCATAGGTCAAGAGCCTCGACTGGTACGCCGCGAGCGCCTCCCGAACCGGCCTCGTCGCCAGGTCGTCCGCCAGATGCGCCGCGTCCAGAATGGCCGTGCTGGCCCCGGCCCCCGCGGTGGGCGGCATCGGATGGATGGCGTCGCCGAGCAGGGTCACCGGGCCGGCCGGCCACGGTCGCAGCGCTGCGGGGAAGTAGAAGGGGAAAGCCGCGAGACTGCCCACCTCCGACCGGTCGACCAGCGTGTGGAAGTCAGCGCTCCAGCCGCTCGTCCACCGGTGAACCTGTCCGGCCAGATCAGCGCCGGGCGACTCGGCGCGCGCAGCGACCGACCACACCACGTAAGGCCGCTCCGCCGCCGGGTCCCGGCCCTGCTTGCCGTGCAGGCTGAGGAACGCCCCGACCCCGCCGGGACCGATCATGAACGCGAGACCGGTGTGCAGGTCAGCGGGCACCCGCTGCGGGAGGGCCGAGCGGCCGGCTATGCCGATGACGCCGGAGCGCTGCGCGGTGGAACGGCCCAGCCATCGCCGAGCGATCGTGGACCCGGTGCCGTCCGCCGCTATCAGCACGTCGTACCGCGCTCCGTCGGCCAGCACGACGCCGTCCGCCGACCGCGTCCAGCCGGTCACCGGGGTGTCCCAGCGGATGATGTCGTCGAGACCACGGGCCAGGATGGTCCGCAACGGGCGCCGGCCGATCAGCAGCACCTCACCGGAGTGCCGGACCGGGATCCGCAGCCGGGTGCGGCCGCGATGGTCGATGACGGCGAACTGGCGGAAGGCGTCGTTGCCCGCCCCGCAGTCGCGCAACGCCCGCATCGACGACTCGGGGAGCACGCCGGCCAGCGCGGCGAACGCCGCCTCCGTCAGATGCAGCCGGTACCCGTCGGTGGCATCCGGCCCGGCATCCCGGTCGTACACCGTGACGTCGATGCCCCGGCGCCGCAGCGCGTGCGCGAGGGCGAGACCCCCGATACCGGCGCCGACGATTCCCACCCGCAGGCTCATGGCGCCCATGATGTCCCGCGCACCCGGGTTCACCCGCCCGCCGGGCCGAGACCGCCGGCCGGCACCGTGTACGTCCAGTCGATGACGACAGTGCGTTCGGTGATGCGCCAGCCACCGGCGCCGCGGGCGTAGACGTCCTGGTAGCGGTTGATCGTGGTGAAGTCCTGGCCGCCCCGCAGGTGATGCGCCTGGCAGTACACCTCCCCGGTCGCGGTGTCGCCGGCCACCTCGTAGCAGGCGTTGCCGACCAGGTGGAACGTCCTGTCGAAGCGCGCCAGCAGCTCGAACACCCGGGGCAGCTCGTCGTGACCGGTGAGCGCGATGCCCGTCGCCGGGATGCTGAACCGGGCCCGCGGATGCATCGTGGACAGCAGCAGATCCCGGTCGCGCCGGTCCACCCCGGCGGCGTAGCGGGCGGCGAGTTCGAGCAGCTGGGCTCTCGCGGACTCCACGTCGGCTCCTTCCCGCCGGGCGGCGGCTAAACAGATCGACATCCCTGCACGGCTCGTCCTAGCCTTCACTCACTGCGCTTTCGCGACCAGAGGTGATGGCATGGAGAAGCTCAGCGGCGTGCGTTCACAGACGGCATTCGCGGTGCCGGCCGGGATTCAGGTGGTGTTTCGCAATCTCGGCGACAACCACGAGTTTCGCAGGGCACTCACGCGGCTGCGCCACCTTCGGTACGAACCCCAGCGGCGCTCGCACCGTCGGCTGTGGTCGGCGCCGCCCGCCGCACACCGCCGCTGGGCCGCGCGCCGACCGGGGGACCGGTGGGGGATCCCGCGCCGCCGGCACCGCTGAGCGTCAGAAGTCGTCGCGGGCGCGCATCTGCCGGCGCGCCTGGTGGCGGCTGCGGCGGCGCTCGGCGCGGCGGTGCGCGCTCCACTCCCGGTGACCGCGGCTCTCGCAACGGCGATACCAGTACGACGGCGTGGCCGCCCAGTGGCAGCCGTCGCGGCGGGCGACCAGCGGAGCGCTGTCCGCGGTGATCTCCTGCGGCAGGGTGCACGGCCCGAACCGGTGGTCGTGCGCCGGCCGGCACGCCACCAGGGGCGCGTCGGCCATCTGCACCCACCAGGGTCGCGTCTTGTCGGTCCTGCTCATACGGGCACCTTTCGGCTCCGTGACGCCCCGGGCTGGGGCCGTCATCAGATCGGGTGCACCGTGATCACCTCCTGGACCCCTCCGCCAGGGTAGTCCGCGAGCGGGGCGTCAGTCCCGCCGCGCCGATCGCCGCCGCGCCCAGGGCGGCAACGATGCGGACGCCGGCCGGCCGGCTGCGCATGCAGGGCCACGCAGGTCTGGGCGACGGACAGCCAGCCGGGGTCGGCGATCGAGTGCCGTCGCCGTTCCCGGCCGCC
>NZ_JBEZZB010000291.1:0-7380 GCF_040638955.1 Actinoplanes sp. NPDC024001 | reverse complement strand
TGGACCCGATGCCCTGCGGGCCCGGGCTAGCCGCCGGCGGCCAGCGCCAGCAGCAGCAGGTCGGCGCCGGACCGGGCCAGCAGCTCGCGCCGCCCGCGGTCGCCGGCCACCGGCGCCGGGCGCAGCGCGAGCACGACCAGCAGCACCGCCAGGACCAACGCGCCGGCGAGGACGGCGAGCACCTGCCCGGTCGTGACTCCGGGCGAGGTGGCGAGCCCGGCCCCGGCCATGGGCGGCAGGTGGCTGAGCGCGGCATGCAGCACGGCGGAGGCCGGGATGGCGAGCGCCGCGGCCACCGCGGTGAGCACGACGGCTTCGGCGACCGCGTTGACCGCCAGCCGGCCCCGGCCGGTGCCCATCGCCGCCAGCAGGGCGGTCTCGCCGGCGCGCACGTCGGCGGTGAGCCGGCCGGCCAGCGCCAGCGCGGTGGCGGTCAGCACCACGCCGAGCACCGCGATCGCGAGCACGGCGCCGTTGATGACCTGCTGCTGCTCGCGGGCGGAGAGCAGCTCGGCGGGCAGCCGGGAGGCGACCCGCTCGATCTGCACCCGGTCGCCGAGGATCCGCGCCAGCCGCCGGTCGGCGCCGAGCACCGATTCGGTGACCGTGGCCAGGTCGCGCCGGTCGGGAGCGGACAGGTCGGGCCGGGCGGTGATCTCCAGCTGGCTGATCGCCGAGCGGCTGTCGAGCAGGGCGCCGAAGTCGAGCAGGAACGGCCCGAACGCGCGGGCCGGGCGCAGCGCGCCACCGGCCACGTAGGCCAGGTCGTAGCCGGCCCCGGCGAGCGGGTCACGGTCCCAGCCGGTTCCGGGCAGCGGGCGTACGACACCCACGACCGTCACCTCCATCGCCGGTGCGGGATCCCGCGCCTTCTCCGGCCCGAGGCGGACCCGGCTGCCCGGGGCGAGACCCAGCAGCCGTGCGGTCGGCTCCAGCACGACCGTCTCCAGCGGCCCGCCCGGCCACCGTCCGGTGACCAGGTCGGCGCGCTGCGGGAGTCCCTCGACCCCGGACAGGTAGGCGACCGACTCGGCGCCGTCGCCCGGCAGCGAACGCATCACCGACGACGCCCGCGCCGCCGTCACCGCGGGGAACGGCGCGAGCGTGCTGGTCAGCAGCTCCCGGGTGTCGTCGGCGACCGAGCGGGCGTCCGCGCCGCTCATCGTCACCGTGTACGCGGTGACCTCGACATCCTCCGGGGCGGCCCGGGACGCGGCCACCTCCAGGGCCTGCTCCGCCGTACGGGTCACCAGCAGCGCGCACACCCCCAGCAGGGTGGCGCCCACCGTGACCACCGCCAGCAGCGCGGCCAGCAGCGGCCACTGCGCACGCGCGCGGCCGGCGAGCAGGGTCAGCACGGCTCGTCGTCGATCCGCCCGTCACCGATCCGGATCACCCGGTCGGCGAGGGCCATCATCACCGGGTCGTGCGTGGACACCAGCGCGGTGACCCCCTCCGACTCCACCACCCCGCGCAGCAGCGCCATCACCGACCGGCCGGTGTCGGCGTCCAGCTGCCCGGTCGGCTCGTCGGCGATCAGCAGCCGCGGCGAGGCGGCCAGGGCGCGGGCGATCGCCACCCGCTGCTGCTGCCCGCCGGACAACTCACCGGGCCGCTGGCGGGCGTGGTCGGCCAGGCCCACCAGGTTCAGCAGCAGCTCCACGCGGCGTTCCCGTTCGGCGGCCGGGGTGCGGGCCAGCCGCAGCGGGGCGCCGACGTTCTCCGCGGCCGACAGCACCGGGATCAGGCCGAACGTCTGGAACACGTACGACACCTTCTCGCGGCGCAGCCGCGACAGGCCGTCCTCGTCGAGGGCGGTCACCTCGGTGCCGTCGATCACGACGGTGCCCGAATCCGGGCGGTCCAGCCCGCCGATCACGTTGAGCAGCGTGGTCTTGCCCGACCCGGACCGCCCGACCAGGGCGACCATCGTGCCCGCCGCGACGTCGAACGACACGTCACGCAGCGCGTGCACCGCGCCGAAGCTGCGGTTGACCCCGCGGACGCTGAGGATCATCGGTGGTCACCGTGGATCGCCACGTGGTCGGCCTCCAGGGCCAGCCGCACCCGCCGGGTCAGGTCGAGCGCCTCCCGGTACTCCCGCGGGATCTGCACCCGCCCGGCCCGGTCCATCACCGCGTACTCCTCCGCGATCACGTGGGTGTCGCCGTTGGCCGCGGTGGCGGTCCGGCGCAGCACCTCACTGCTGGTCCGGCCGTCGCGGATGGCCACGGTCCGCTCCACCTGTCCGCTGACCTCCGGATCGTGGGTGACCACCACGACTGTCACCCCGAACTCCTTGTTGACGTGCCGCAGCGCCTCGAACACCTGAGCCGAGGTGGCGGTGTCCAGCTCACCGGTCGGCTCGTCGGCCAGCAGCACCCGCGGCTGGTTCGCCAGCGCCACCGCGATCGCCACCCGCTGCTGCTGCCCGCCGGACATCTGCGCGGGCCGCCGGTCCGCGCAGTCGGCCACCCCGAGTGCCGCCAGCAGTTCGGCGGCGCGGGCCCGCCGGGCCCGCTTCGCCGTCCCGGCGGCGGCCATCGGCAGATCCACCACCTGCCGGGCGGTCAGGTACGGCACCAGGTTGCTCGCGGTCTGCTGCCGGACGAACCCGACGGTGTGCCGCCGGTACCGCACCCGATCGGTACGGGACATCGCCAGCAGATCCCACTCGCCGACCCGGGCCCGCCCGGCGGTCGGCGCGTCGATCCCGGCGAGGATGGAGAGCAGCGTCGACTTGCCCGACCCGGAGGCGCCGACCACGGCGACCATCTCGCCGCTGTCCACCGCCAGGTCCAGCCCCTGCAGCGCCTGCACCTCGATCGACCCGGTCTGATAGATCCGCACCAGGCTCTCGCAGACGATCAGCGAGTCCGGCAGCCTGTCCATCGCTCTCCTCGCCCTTGTGTCTCCTGATTAGCCTCAGCCGCGGGAGGTGCTGCGATGCCGATCGGCCGGCGCTGGATGCTGATCATCGCACTGCTCGGCTACTTCCTCACCGCGTGGGCCTGGGCCCTGCTCGGGCCGCTCGCGCCGCTGCTGCACGACCGCCTCGGCCTGACCCCGCTGGTGCAGGCACTCGTCGTGGCGCTGCCGGTGGTGGTGGGCGCGCTCGGCCGCATCCCGGCCGGCGCCTTCGCCGACCGGTTCGGCAGCCGCCGGATATACCTGCTGGTCACCGCGCTGACCATCGGTGCGCTGCTGGTGCTCGCCACCGTCGGCCACCGCTCCCCGCCGGCGCTGCTCGGCGGCGCGGTGCTGCTCGGCGCCGCCGGCACGACGTTCGCCGCGGCGGTGCCGTTCGTCAGCGCCTGGTATCCGGGCGATCGCCGCGGCCTGGCCATCGGCGCGCTCGGCACCGGACTGTGCGGCGGCGCGATCGGCGGCCTCACCGCGGTGCGGCTCGTCGACGCGTACGGCATGGCCGCTCCCTTCCTGGCCACCGCCGCGGCGCTGGCCGCCTTCGCCGTCCTGGTCGCCGTCGCGATGCGCGACGCGCCCCGGCCGGCGCCACCCGCGGCCACCGCAGGCGGCCGGCTCTCAGCCGCGCTGCGGCTTCCCATCACCGGGCGTGCGGTCGTCTGGTACGCGCTGGGCTTCGCCCTCTTCGTCACCTGCTCCAACGCGCTCCCGGTCTATCTTGGCAACGCGTACGGCGTCAGCCCCGCCCGCGCCGGCGACGTGATGGCCGCCTTCGTGGTGACCGGCGTCGCGATGCGCCCGGTCGGCGGCTGGCTCGCCGACCGCTTCGGCCCACCGCGCCCCCTCGTGGTAGCCCTGACCGCGCTGACGGCCGCCACCGCGGTGCAGGCTTTCACGCCGCCGCTGCCGGTGCTCCTGGCGCTGGTGCTGCCGGTGATGGCCGTGGGCCTGGGCATCTCCAGCACGTCGGTCCTCGCCCAGATCAGCCATTCCGCGCCGGCCGCGATGGTCGGCCTGGTCACCGGCGTGGTCAGTGCCGTCGCCGGCGTGGCGGGCTTCCTGACGCCGCTCCTGCTCGCCCTCTCCTTCCAGCGGACCGGCGGGTACGCGGTGGCCTTCGGCGTGCTGGGGCTGGCGGCGCTGGTCGCCCTCAGCGTCGCGGTCCGCCAGCTCCGCCGCCCCACCTGACCGACCGCGCGCCTGCTCCCAGCCTGCCCGCGCCGGCCTGGGGTTGCTTCAGCCGGGCCAGACGGCGCGGACCGCCTCGGCGACGGCCGCACCCTGCTGGAGACCGGCCTCCACCGAGGCTGCCCGGCGGCGGGCGTCCATGAAGTTCTGGCCCATCGCCGCCATGGTCGCCTCATCCGGTGCGATGAGCAGGGTCTTGCCGGCGCCGGTCGAGGTCATCTCGGTCTCGATGCGGGCCGGGTCGAGAGCGGCCATCGGGGCGATAACCACCAGGTGGTCGGCGCCTTCAGCGAGGTCGGCGCCCGCCCCGAGGCGGATGCCGCCGTCCATGTAGCGGCGCCCGTCGATGGTGACCGGAGGCATCAGCCCCGGGACGGCGCAGCTGGCGGCGACCGCAAGTTCGAGCGGCACACCAGATGCGGCGTCGAAGACGACGTCACGCCCGTCGGCGGTGTCCACGGCGGTGATCCGCAGGTCCCGGGCCGGCCACTGCCGCACCGGCAGGATCGAGGTCATTCGCGCGATATACGACGCCTCGTCCTGAGTTGACGCGGACAGCGCGAAGGCGCCCACCCGCATCCGCGCCTCCAGAGCCGGCACCGACGGGTCAGCCAGCACGGCAAGCGCCGTCAGCACCCGGCCGGCGCCACCCCGGCTGCCCGCTGCACCCGCGGAACTCGGCGGCGGAACCTGCTGCATCGCCACCGCGGCCTCCAGATCGATGCCCGCGGTGACGATCGAACCCACCACCGAACCGGCGGACGTGCCGATGACCACGTCGGCGTCACCGAGCGGGACCCCGGCCCGCTGCAGGCCGCAGAGCACGCCCAACTCCCACGCGATGCCGGTGACACCGCCGCCACCCAGTACCAGAGCCTTCGTCACGTACTGGACGGTAACAAGACGCTCGCATCGCGGCCAGAGCTCCGCGCGCCCGATCATGAAGATCGCGCGGTGCCGGGTCCCTCGCCTCCTCGCGGTAGCCGCAGATCAGCAGCCTCCTGGCGAAGGACAAGGACGGGTCGCTCTCAAATCTCCCCGCCGAGCACCTGCTCCGAGGCTTCCCCGCTCCCGGCTCGCATCCCCGCATGTAACGCACGCGCCTCGCGCGTTCGGAGCCCCGCCGCTCCCACTCAGCTGGCCCTCATAGCCGTAACGGGCACTGCATAGGGTGCGTGAGAGCCAGCTGGCCGTGCCCGGCTGGCCCTCAGAGCCCTAACGAGCGCTCCATAAGGTGCCTGAGTGCCAGCTGGCCGTGCCCGGCTGGCCCTCAGAGCCCTAACGAGCGCTCCATAAGGTGCCTGAGTGCCAGCCGGACGTGCTCTCGCTCAGACCGGCCGTCGCCCATACCGGCTTCGAGTCGCTGATTCCCTGCGTGAGCTACGGCCCGTCGGGTTCAGCCGTTGCCTACGCCGGTTTCGGTAGCCCTGAGGGGATGCTCGCGTCCGGCGTGCGCTGTGGCTGGAGCCGGCGGATCGTGACACTGGGCGTCAGCCGGGGTGGTTGGCTGACGGGCGGGCGTGGCGGGGTCAGGCTAGGGCGAGGAGGGCCTGGGCGGTCAGGACGAGGCCTACGAAGATGATCAGGGCTGAGGTGAGCACCGGGACGGCGGGGCGCCAGCGAGTGAGCCGCTGGGGGAGGCGGCGGCCCAGGGCTGGGCCCCAGCGGCCGAGAGCGAGGCCGATTCCGATCAGGGTGGCGGCCATGCCGGAGCCGTAGGCGATCACCAGCAGGACTCCGTACCAGGGGCGGCCGAGAGCGACTGCGCCGAGCAGTACGACCACGGCTGACGGGCTGGGTAGGAGGCCGCCGGCGAAGCCCAGCGTGAGCAGGGTCCGCTTCCGGATCGGCGCCTGGCTATGCGAGTGATCGTGCGTGTGACTGTGCGTGTGAGGGGAATGGCTCGGCTCCTTCTCCGCCACCAGGACATTGCTCTCGTTGCTCGCCGCCGCCGCACTCTCTCCGGCCTCCTGTGGCTGGCCGCTTTCGAACCCGCGCTGGTCGGCGTCCCCGAGCGCACGATCAAGCTCCGAGTCGCCGTGATGATCGCTGTGGTCGAGCTCGTGGCTGTGGTCGTGGCTGGGACTGCGGTCGGAATCGTGGTCATGGCTATGACCGAAACCGTGACTGTGGCTGTCACCGGATGCGGGGGTGTGGCTATGGCCGTAACCGTGACTGTGGCTGTGACCGGATGCGGGGCCGTAGCTGTGGCCGAAACCGTGGCTGTGACCGGGGCCGTTCTTGCGGGCGCGCAGCGCCCGCCGCAACAAACTCCCACCCACCACCGCGAGCAGAACCCCGCTCATAGCCGCCAGCGCGCCGTACACCCGCTGCGGCGCGAAGGTGAGCGACGTCGCGATGGCCGCCCCCAGAACGAGCACGCCCGCGGTGTGGGTGACCGTCACACTGCCGGCTATCACCGCCGCCTGGCGCCAGGTGCCGCGTTCGCCGAGCAGGACGGCGGCCATGACGGTCTTGCCGTGGCCCGGGGCCAGCGCGTGTGCCGCGCCGAGCACCATGGCGAGGGCGATGCCCAGCAGGCCGATGCCGATGGTGAGTTCCTGCCGGCCGACCACGCCGGTGAACGCGGCGGTCAGCCGGTCGGCGGCCTGCCGCGGCGCGGCCAGGGGGCCGTCCGCCGGGACGGACAGGGGGCCGTCCGCCGCCGGGGCGGCGCCGGCGGCGGACGGCTGCACCGTCAGGTTCGCGGCGCGCATGTCGGTGGGCGCGGCCAGAGCATCGCCGGGGTACGCGGTGAGCCGCCCACTCACGCTCTCGGACGGCACATCGCTGCTGTTCAGGGCGATCCGGTCGCCGACCGCGGTGATCTCCCGCCAGCCGAGCCGCTCGGGGTGGGCGTCGTTGCGGAAGGCCAGCGTGGCCGGTCCGGTGATGTCGATCGGGGCGCGCAGGGCGCATTCCAGGCGCAGCGTGTCCAGGCCGCCCTCACCGGGTGGGAAGGTGAGCGTGGCCCGCTCCAGCGCGAACGGCACCGCCTGTCCGGAAACGGTCAGCCGTTGGTCGCCGGCGGCTTCGGTGCAGGCCGTCCGGGCGTACGCGGTGGTCTCCTCGGGTGAGACCTTGCCGTCGCCGTCGGTGTCGGCCTGCTCGGTGCGCGCCTGGAAGGCGGGCAGTTCGGCCAGGTCGAGGATGTAGTCGGCGTGCACCGCGGCGGGAGTGACGCGCAGGCCCGCGTACTGATTGACGGTGAACCGCCCGAGCGGATGGGTGACCGGCTGCCCGCCGCCGGCCGGCAGTCCGGCGGCG
>NZ_JBEZZB010000290.1:0-7415 GCF_040638955.1 Actinoplanes sp. NPDC024001 | reverse complement strand
CTTCCGCCGCCGCTGCCTTCAACGATCCCGTGACTCCCACTACCGCAAACGACTCAGCACGCTCGGAAGCTACGAACCGCCGTAGCAGTATTAGGTGCGCTGTCATACCCGGTCGGTATCACCGCGGTATCGTCGGGCCGATGGACGCGCTGGAGACCCGGGAGCTCAGGTATTTCGTCACCGTCGCCGAGGAATTGCACTTCAGCCGGGCGGCCGAGCGCCTCGGCATGGCTCAGCCTCCCCTGTCCCGGGCGATTCAGCAGCTCGAACGGCGCCTCGGTGTCACCCTGCTCGAACGCAACCGTCGCGGCGTGACCCTTACCGGTGCGGGTCAGGTGCTGCTCGACGAGGCCCGTGCCATCCTCGACGGAACAGCCGCAGCCGTCCGCCGCACCCGCCGCGCCGCAACGTCTACGAACCGGCTCACGCTGGCCACGAAGGCCGGCTCGAACCACGAACTGCTGCAGAAACTCCTCAACGCCCACGCCGCCGAACCTGACGCGGCCGAGATCGAGGTGCTGCTGTGCGGCATGGGAGATCAGGCGCGAATGTTGCGCGATGGCCGCGCCGACGCGGCGCTCATGCAACGGCCCTTCGACGCCCTCGCCGGCTTCGACACCGAAGACCTGTTGACCGAACAACAGGTCGCGATCCTGCCGGCCGGGCATCCTCTCGCCGCGCGTACGTCCCTGACCATGGCGGACATCAGCAACGTGCCGGACCTGCCTGTCGCGCGGTGGCCCCGTCAAGACGGCACCTACGAACCCGGTCCGGGCCCCGAGATTCATGACCAGTCGCAGCTCGCCCAGCTGATCGCGCTCGGCCACACCCTGGCCGTCCTCTGCGCCTCTTCCCGATCGTGGCTGTGGAACGCGCACACAGCCATCCCTTTGACCGACGCACCCCACGTCACCACAGTCCTCGCCTGGCCCGCGCACAGCCGCTCACGGGCCGTCGCCGGGCTCGTCCGCACGGCAGCCCAGCTGTTGTTGGTGCACCATTCTCCGTCGCCTGCACCGCGATCAGCGCCCCGGCGACCGGCGGCCGCCGCGGATCGGCAGGTCGGGGACGGTTGACAACCATGTGGATCATGATCGCTGTGTATACGTTGACGGAGTTCCGGAAGACCGCCCTCGAGCGCGGCATGCCGCAGGATGCCATCGACTACTGGGTAAGCCTCGCGCGTCCTTACCTCTCCCTGGACGGCGACGGCAACGGCCCGGTCATGGGGTATTTCGGTGGCCGGCCGGCGCTGCCGGCATCCGTACCCTGGCCCGCGGGCCACGCAGACCTCGCCTCGGTCGACCTCGCCGCGATCCCGGGGAACGCCACGGATCTCGACCTTCCGGCGGCCGGAACGCTGGTGTTCTTCGCGGTGCCCGGAAAGACCTCCACGGTCGGGCGGGTAGTCCACGTGCCGGCCGACGCGGCGGTCGCGGAGGCGGAACATGCTACGCGATCGGCCGCGACGACCTGGGCGCTGGCGACCTCACGGCTGCACGGATGATGACCAACTCCGACAGGCCCACCATGCTCGACGACTTCCGGGAAGCCGCCCGGAGGAAGGGCATGCCCGAGGACGCGATCGAATATTGGGTGAGCCTCGCCCGTCCCTGCATCGCTCTGGACACGGAGGGGATCGGCCCGGTCGTGGGCCATTTCGGTGGCCGCCCGTCGCTGCCGGCGTCGGTCGCCTGGCCGGCGCACCACGCCCACCTGGCCACGATCGACCTCGCCGCGATCGGTAAGGACACGACGGACCTCGACCTTCCCACGGACGGCACACTGGTGTTCTTCGCGGTGCCGGAGATGGGTTCGGACGAGGGGCGGGTCGTCTACGTGCCGGCCGGTGAGGAATGCACGGAGGTCGAGCCGCCCGATGACCGGACCCCGGTGTACGACCGCGCCGCCCTCTACGCCACCCCGGATCGGAGCCTGGCCGAGTACGCCGCCGCCCACCCGCGCTACCTGGCCGACGGCGCCCGCGACGACGAAGACCTCTTTGCCGAACTCACCTGGGACCTGCCGAGCTACGGGCTGCTCGTTCTCGGCGGGTTCGGCCGCTCCAACACCGGCGGCCTGGGCGTGCCGGTCGACGACTTCGAGACTCACCTGCTGCTGGCCGAGTTCTTCCTGGACCGCAGCGATGTCGGCGACGACTTCGGAACCGATTACACCACGGTGTTCTACGTGTGCTCCCGGGAAGACCTCACCGGGCGCAGGTTCGAGGCCGTGGAGATGGTGTCCGACTTCCTCGGGTGATCCCGCGGCCGGCCGTCGGTGCCGTACCGGTCCGGCAGTCGGCTTACCCAGCCCCCCGACCTAGGAACGACCTAGTCTTCTTGCTCAGGTCACCAGGCCGCGGCGGTACGCGTACACCACGGCCTGCACCCGGTCGCGCAAGTCGAGCTTGGTGAGGATGCGCGACACGTACGTCTTGACCGTCTCCTGGCTGATCACCAGGGCCGCGGCGATCTCGCTGTTGGACAGGCCCTCCGCGATGAGCCGCAGCACCTCCAGCTCGCGCCGGGTCAGGGCGCCGCCGCCCGCATCGCCCTCGGCCGGGCGGATGCGGGCCGCGTACCTACCCACCAGCTGCCGGGTCACCTCCGGGGCCAGCAGCGCGGCGCCCGTCGCGACCGTACGGATGCCGTTGAGCAGCTGCGCCGGCGGGGCGTCCTTGAGCAGGAAGCCGCTGGCGCCCGCGCGCAGCGCCTCGTAGACGTACTCGTCGAGGTTGAACGTCGTCACCACGAGAACCTTCACCGGCTCGGGCACTCCGGCGCCGGCCAGCAGGCGGGTCGCCTCGATGCCGTCGAGCACCGGCATCCGGACGTCCATCACCACCACGTCCGGCCGCAGCCGCATGGCCAGGTCGACCGCCGCGCGCCCGTCGCCGCACTCGCCGACGATCGCCATGTCGGGCTGGGCGTCGATGATCGTCGTGAAGCCGGTGCGGATCAGCTCCTGGTCGTCGCAGACCAGCACCCGGATCGGCGCGGTCACGACGGGTTCCCGGCCGGGATCCGGGCCCGCACGAGGAAGCCGCCGCCGGCCTGCGTGCCCGCGCTGAAGTCGCCGCCGAGCACGGTGACCCGCTCGCGGAGCCCGGCGAGGCCGCGCCCGCTGCCGCCCGGGGACGCGCCGCCGGATCCGGAGCCGTCAGTGCTGATCTCCACGGTCGTCTCCCCTTCCCCGTGGTGCACGCGAACCCTGGTCCGGCTGCCGTGCGCATATTTCAGCGCGTTCGTCAACGCCTCCTGCACCACCCGGTACGCCGCCATCTCGGCGCTGCCGGTGGCCGCCGCCGGCGTGCCCTCCCGGACGAACTCGACCGGCTGCCCGGCCTGCCGGGAATGGTCGACGAGGGCGTCCAGGTCGCCGACGGCCGGCGTACGCGGATCGCCCGTGCTGTGATCCGGGTTGAGCAGGTCTAGCAACTGCCGCAGGTCACCGACGGCCCGGCGGCCCGTGCCGGTGATCGCGGTCAAGGTCTGCTCCAGCTTGTCCGGGGCGCTGGTCAGGTAGCGCGCGGCCTCGGCCTGCACGACCATCGCCGTCACATGGTGGGTGACCACGTCGTGCAGCTCCCGGGCGATGCGCGTGCGCTCCGCGGTGCGGGTGACCTCCTCGACATGGCGGCGGCGTTCCGCCTCGGCGGCCCGGTTCTGGCGCAGCCACGCCCCGACGCCCCACGCGAGCGCCAGCAGCAGGTAGAACGTGGTGAACCCGACGGCGCCCTCACTCGATCCGAGCCGGTCGAGGGAGATCGCCAGGGACACGTACGCCGCCGAGGCGAGACCCACGACGAGCCAGCGGCGGCGTTCCACGTAGGCGCCCGCGCTGACGAGCGCGATGGCCAGTCCCGTGCCCGCGATGGTGTGGTAACTGCGGAGCTGGTCGATCGCGAAGCCGAGCGACACCAGCGCGAGGCAGACGACCGGCCACCGGCGGCGGACGGCCAGCGGCAGGCACTCCAGGGCGACGACACCGACGGTCAGCGCGTCATGCGGGCGGTCCGGGAGGTTGCCGAGCTGCGTACCCTGCCGCTCCAGGGCCGGGACCGCCGCCGCGAGGGCGAGAGCCAGTGCGAACGGGAGGTCCCGGACCGTGATCGGCCACTGCCGCCACAGGTCCGGGAGCCGCCGGAGCTTGATCACCGGGTGACTGTAGCTGTTGCCGGGGCCTGCGCCGTGCGGCGCCGGCGCGGGACGATGTGCCCGCGGCGCTTGGCCAGCCACAGGAACACCACGGTCAGCACCACGCCGGCCAGCACCGCGTACAGGCTGCCCTCCGGCCCGAAGGCGCCGCCGCTCAGCGCGACCGGCCCCGACGTCGAGGCTTCGAGCAGCCCTGTCGACTCGCCGTTGCCCGACACCGCGACGCTGAAGATGCCGCCGGCCGCGAAGTTCCAGCCGAAGTGCAGGCCGATCGGGACCCACAGGTTCCGGGTGGCGGCGTAGCAGGCGGCCAGCATGAACCCTGCCTCGATGGCGATGGCGGTCGCCCCCCACAGGGTGGCGTCCGGGTTGGCCAGGTGCATCGCGCCGAACACCACGCCGGTCAGAGCCAGAGCGATCCAGGTGCCGGTACGCTCCTCGATGATCCGGAACAGCACCCCTCGGAACAGCAACTCCTCGGTCACGGCGGCGGCCGCCATGAACCCGAGCAGACCCAGCGCGCCCGTCGGCGAGCCCCAGCCCTCGACGCGGTAGCCGCCGAGGAACGCGATGTTGGCGATGACGGCCGCGAACATGGCGACGCCGATGAGCGTCCCTCGGCCCACCCTTGCACCGCAGCCGTCCAGGCCGAGCTCGGCCGGCTCGCGGCGCTCGGTGCGCCGCACCACCCAGCGGTAGACGACCACGCCCAGCACCGCCGTCACGGCGCCGATCACCAAGGTGAGGAAGAAGCTTCCCTCGACGGCGGCGGCGCTTTGCCCGCCGACGAGGGCGACGGCAGCGACGGCAAGAAGCTGTTTGACGAAACGCATGACGACTCCTTCGCAGACCGCGACCTCAGCGCCGCGGACACGAAGAACGCTATGGATTCCCGCCGCCACAATCGTCACCGTGCGGTGGACACTTGCCGGTAGCTCGCACGGGGGACAAAGGACTCTTTCTGGAGACCGGACACCCGGCCGGACCTGGGGATATTCGCCGTTCGACCGCGCCCGTCCGGCTGTGAGCCTTGGCCCGCTGGGATGGACCGTGGCCCCCGGACACCCGCCGGATCCGCGGTCGAGGCAGTAGCCATTGGTGGCATGGGGCATTCCTCGTCATGGTGAAGCACGCTCACAGGCTGGCCAGTAGGCGGGCTGCTGTCGCCTCCCCCATCCGGATCGCGCCGTCGACGTGCTGGAAGCCGAGGCCGGCAACGTCACTGCTCGCGAACGCGAGCGGGCCGACGTCAGCACGCAGATGCCGCCCGTAGCGAGTGAGCGACCCGATGTCGAAGCTGGTGCCGAAGGCGCCCGCGGTCCATTCGTCGGACATCCACGGACTCTCGTAGTAGGCGACCGGGTGCAGCGCCTGCTCGCCGTAGTAGCCGGCCAGTGACTCCAGGATCCGCGCGCGCCGGGTCTCGGCGTCCAGGGTCAGCACGCCGTCGGCCTTCTCGTCGGAGATGAACCCGACCAGGATGCCACGGGTCTCCCCCGCCACGTCCTCGTTGCTGTTGTCGTAGGCCTCGTGGACCAGCGCGTACGGACTGAACGCGGTTCCGGATAGACCGGCCTCGCGCCAGAACGGAGTCTCGTACGTGATGTGCAGTTTAAGGACCAGTCCGAAAGATTGATGCTGGCGCATCTGTGCCTGCACCGCCGGCAGCGCCGGCGCGTAGCGCACCCGGTTGACCAGGGTGGGCGGCACCGCCATCACCACCCGGCGGGCGCGGTAGGAACCCTGCCCGGTGTGCACGGTCGCGCCGTCGGAGTCCCAGTCGACGCGGGTGACCGGCTCGCCGAGGCGCACCAGACCGGGCAGGCGGGCGGCCAGTCGCACCGGCACCTCCTGCAGGCCGCCGACGACCCGCCGGTCGAGGATGAAGTCGGCGTCGACGAGGTGGCTGAAGCCGCCCGCGCTGGCCGCCATCAGCACCGCCGACAATGCGGAGAAGGCGTGCGCCGGTTTGGTCAGCATCGCGGGACCGACGTAAAGGCCGACGTTGTCGCGGGCCTCGACGTCGTCGGTCTGCTCGGCCAACCAGGCGGCGAACGACATCCGGTCCAGCCGCTCGGCGTCCGGGTGCTCCCACGGCACGAGCGGATCCATCTGCGCCGCCAGGGCGTCCAGTTCCTTGATGATGCGCTGCATCTCGGTGGCGGTGGCGTCCGGAACGGGGAAGGCCTCGCCGCGGAAGGTGCGGCGGATCCCGTCGCGACCGATGTAGACCGAGTCGCCGTCGCGGTGCCGCGGGTAGGTTTCCAGCCCGAGCTCGTCGATCACATCGAGCAGGGCGGTCTGGTCGGGTGAGACCCACTGGCCGCCGATCTCCAGGCGGACCCCGTCGACGGTCTCGGTGTGCAGCCGGCCGCCGACCCGGTCGCGGGCCTCGAGCACGAGCACCTCGCGCCCGGCCTCGTGCAGGCGCAGGGCCGTGATCAGTCCGGTGACACCGGCGCCGACCACCACGACGTCAATCACGAAAATCCTCCAGGGAGTGCGGGTTGCTGCTGGGTGATGCAGTGGATGCCGCCGCCGCGGGCGAACAGCGGCCGGGCGTCGACGCCGACGACCCGGCGGCCGGGGTAGGCGGCGGCCAGGACCTCCAGCGCGGCCTGGTCGTGCGGGTCGTCGAAGGTGCAGGCCACCACGCCGTCGTTGCAGGCCAGGTGGTTGACGTAGCTGAGGTCGACCGGGCCCTGCTCGTCCTCCAGCTGCTCGGGCGCCATCAGGTCGAGGATGCGCCAGCCGGCCGGGAACACCGCGCGCAGCTCGGCGTCGAGCGCGTGGTCGGGGTGACGCGGGTCGGGCTGGACGTGTAGCAGCACGGTGCCCGGTGACGCGATGGTCGCCACGATGTCGACGTGGCCGCGGGTGCCGAACTCGCTGTAGTCGCGGGTCAGCCCGCGCGGCAGCCAGACGACCTCACGCACCCCGAGGGTGCGGCGCAGCTCGCTCTCCACCTGCTCCCTGGTCCAGCCGGGGTTACGGCCCGGGTCCAGCTGCACGGTCTCGGTGACCAGCACGGTGCCGCGGCCGTCGACGTGGATGCCGCCGCCTTCGTTGACCATCGTCGAGTCGATCAGTGTCGCTCCGGCCCAGGCGGCGACCTGCCGGCCGATCCGGGCGTCGTTCTCCCACGTCGCCCAGCTCTGCCGGCCCCAGCCGTTGAAGGTCCAGTCGACCGCGCCGAGCCCGTCCGGGCCGACCACGAACGTCGGGCCGATGTCGCGCATCCAGGCGTCGTCCAGC
>NZ_JBEZZB010000289.1:0-7558 GCF_040638955.1 Actinoplanes sp. NPDC024001 | reverse complement strand
TACGATCCCGCCCGGCACGGCAACGCCGTACGCCTCATTCAACCTGGACAAAACGATCTGCTCGCTGCCTGAGGTTGACACAGGGAGTGTCATGCGCGCACCGGAACCTGGGGGAGAACGGTCAGGGGAAGGGAGGTACGGAACTGGCCGGGCGTGGCCGGCACGGCCCGCTCCTTCCAGGGGTCCTTGTAGGCCTGCACGGCCTCCTCGACCGCGGCGTCCAGAGCCTCGGCGATGCCGTCGGAGTCCTCGACGACGATCTCCCGGATCCGGTCGATGCCGATCCGCGGGACGAAGGCGTAGGTGCGCTCCAGCCAGTTCGCGTTCTCGCGGTAGTACTGGAGGAACCGGCCGGTCAGCCGGATCACCTCTTCGGCCGAGCCGACCGTGGTGAGCAGGTCACCCTTGCGGATGTGGGCGCCGGCGGCGCCGCCGACGTAGATCTCCCACTTGCCGCCGTCGATCGCGACGACGCCCAGGTCCTTGACGTACGCCTCGGCGCAGTTGCGCGGGCAGCCGGTGACCGCGAGCTTCATCTTGCCGGGGCCCTCGAGCCCCTGGTAACGCTCCTCGATGGCGATGCCCAGCGCCGTGGAGTCGCCGACACCGAAGCGGCAGAAGTCGGAGCCGACGCAGGTCTTCACGGTGCGGAAACTCTTCGCGTAGGCGTAGCCCGACGGCATGTCGAGGTCCGCCCACATGGCCGGCAGCTGCTCCTTCGGGATGCCGAGCAGGTCGATGCGCTGGCCGCCGGTGAGCTTGACCATCGGCACGTTGTACTTCTCGGCGACCTCGGCGATGCGCTTGAGCTCGGCCGGGGTGGTGACGCCGCCCTTCATCTGCGGGACCACCGAGAAGGTGCCGTCCTTCTGGATGTTGCCGTGCACCCGGTCGTTGATGAAGCGGGCGTCGCGCTCGTCGACGTAGTCGGCGCCCCACATCATCTTCAGCAGCGAGGCCAGGCCCATCTTGCTCTTGGCGTCCTCCTGGCCGCCGGGCACCAGCTTGGCGAAGACCGCGGAGACGCTCTTCAGCTCGTACTTGCGGATGGCGGCCATCAGCTCGGGCTTCGGCATCGGTACGCCGGGGACGTACCAGGAGGCGGCCGGGTCCTCCTCGGCCTCACCACCGGCGGCCCACTCGACGATCCGCTGCACCAGCGGCTTGCAGGTGCCGCAGCCCTTGCCGGCGCGGGTCTTGTCCATCACGCCGCTGACCGTCTTGCAGCCGGCGTTCACCACGCCGCAGATCGCGCCCTTGCTGACACCGTTGCAGTTGCAGACCTGGGCGTCGTCCGGCATGTCCGCGGGCGCGACCTCGCCGGCCGGGCCGCCGATGTCGAACAGCATCTCGGCCCGCTCCTCCGGCAGGGCCTGCGCCCGGTCGAAGGCCTGGATCAGGTTGGCGGCCTTGCGGTTGTCGCCGACCAGGATCGCGCCGGCCAGCACCCCGTCGCGGATGATCAGCTGCTTGTAGATGCCCTTCTTCGGCTCGTTGTAGATGATCACCTCGTCGTCGTCGGTCTCCGGCGCGATCAGGCCCATCGAGGCGACGTCGATGCCGGCCACCTTGAGCTTCGTGGAGAGCTTCGAGCCGGTGTACGCGGCCTCGTCGTCGCGGCCGGTGATGTGGTCGGCGAGCACCTTCGCCTGGTCCCACAGCGGCGCGACCAGGCCGTAGAGGTTGCCGCGGTGCTGGGCGCACTCACCGACCGAGTAGATGTCCTGCTCGCCCTGGACCCGCATCTGGTCGTCGACCACGATGCCGCGTTCGACCGGCAGGCCGCTGTCGGCCACCATCTGGGTGTTCGGCCGGATCCCGGCGGCGATCACCACGACGTCGCACGGGATCTCCCGGCCGTCGGCCAGCTTGACTCCGGTGACCCGGTCCTTGCCGAGGATCTCGGTGGTCATCGCGTTGGTGACGACCTCGATGCCGAGCTTGCCCTCGACGCTGGCCTGCAGCATCTGGCCGGCCCGCTCGTCGAGCTGCCGCTCCATCAGGTGGCCCATGGCGTGCAGCAGGGTCACGTGGCTGAGGTGGTTCTGCAGGCCGCGGGCCGCCTCCAGGCCGAGCAGGCCGCCGCCGATCACGACCGCCCGCTCGTGGTCCCGGGCGTACCGGATCATGCCGCGGGTGTCGTCGAGCGTACGGAAGGCGAAGACGCCCTGGTGGAAGCCGCGCTTCGGGTTGTGGATGCCCTTGATCGGCGGCGTCCACGAGCTCGACCCGGTCGCGATGATCAGCTTGTCGTACGGGGTCTTCGTCCCGTCGTCCGCGATGACCACCTTGCGCTTGCGGTCGATCTTCTCGATCCGCACGCCGGCGTGCAGCGTGATGTTGTTGTCCGCGTACCAGCTCAGGTCGTTGAGGAAGATCCCGGCCTCGTCCTCCACCCCGGCGAGCAGGTTGGAGAGCATGATCCGGTTGTAGTTGCCGTACGGCTCGTCACCGAACATCGTGATCTCGAAGTCGCCGTTGCGGGCGAGGATCTCCTCGACGGTTCGGGCGCCGGCCATGCCGTTGCCGATCACCACAAGTCTCTGGGTCATCCGAAAGTCCCTTCCGGTACGCGCGTGATCGCCACCGCGCACACCTTGAAAGCGGGCATCTTGGAGTGCGGGTCCAAGGCCGGGTTGGTCAACGCATTGGCTCCGGGCCAGTGGAACGGCGCGAAGACCGTGTCCGGGCGGATGCCGTCACTGAGCCGGGCGCGCAACGTCGCGACGCCTCGGCGGCTACGGAGTTCGACCAGGTCGCCGTCGGCGATGCCGTGCCGGCGGGCCAGGTCGGGATGGATCTCGGCACGGGCTTCGGGCAGCGCCACGTTGAGCGCCTTCACCCGCCGGGTCTGGGTGCCACTCTGGTACTGCTGCATGTTGCGGCCGGTCGTCAGCACGTACGGGAAGGAACCGTCGGGAAGCTCGGCCGCGTCGCGGTGATCGACCCGGATGAACCTCGCGCGGCCGGAGGCCGTCGGGAAGCCGTCGGCGAACAGCCGCCGCGTGCCCGGGTGGTCCTCGCTCGGGCACGGCCAGAAGACGCCCTGCTCGGCCTCGATGCGCTCGTAGCTGATGCCGGCGTAGTCGGCGATCCCGCCGGCGCTGGCGCGGCGCAGCTCCTCGAAGACCTCGCGCGGCTCGCCGGTGAAGAACTCGCCACGGCCCAGCTCGCCGGCCAGGTCGACGATGACCTGCAGGTCGGTGCGCACCCCGGGCGGCGGCGGAAGGGCCATCCTGCGGCGCAGGACGCGGCCCTCGAGGTTGGTCATCGTGCCCTCCTCCTCCGCCCACTGGGCGGTGGGGAGGACGACGTCGGCGAGCTCGGCGGTCTCCGAACGGAAGATGTCCGAGACGACCAGGAAGTCGGTGCGGCCGAGGCGGTCACGCACGCGATTGCTGTCCGGCGCGGAGACCACGATGTTGCTGGCCAGCACCCAGAGGACGCGCACGCCGCCGTCGGCGCCGAGACGATCGATCATTTCGTACGCCGAGAGCCCGGGAACCGGGAGCTCGGCCGGGTCGATGCCCCACACCTTCGCGACGTGGGCGCGGGCCGCCGGGTCGTCCAGCCTGCGGTAACCCGGCAGCTGGTCGGCCTTCTGACCGTGCTCGCGGCCGCCCTGCCCGTTGCCCTGGCCGGTGATCGTGCCGTAGCCGGAGAAGGGCCGGCCGACCAGGCCGAGCGCGAGCGCCAGGTTGAGCCAGGCCTGCGCGGTGTCGGTGCCGTTGCTGTGCTGCTCGGCGCCGCGGGCGGTGAGGATCATGCTGGGGCGGTTCCCGGCGAGCAGCCGGACCGTCTCGCGCAGCTGGGCCTCGGGGACGCCGGTGATCCGCTCGACGCGCTCGGGCCAGTAGGAGTTCGTCGCTGCTTTCACGGCGGCGAAACCCTCGGTGCGGTGGTGGATGAAAGCCTCGTCGATCAGGTTCTCCCTGATCGCGATGTGCAGCATCCCGTTGGCCAGGGCCAGATCCGTGCCGGGCAGCGGCTGCAGGTGCAGGTGGGCGCCGTTCGCGGTGTTGGTCCGGCGCGGGTCGACCACGATGTGCTTGGCGCCGTTGGCCCGGCCCGCGTCCAGGTACTGCATGGACGGCGGCATCGCGTCGGCCGGGTTGGCGCCGACCAGCAGCACGGTCTGCGCCTCGGCGACGTCGGCCAGCGGGAACGGCAGCCCGCGGTCGACGCCGAGCGCCCGGTTCGCCGCGGTCGCCGCACTCGACATGCAGAACCGGCCGTTGTAGTCGATCGCCGACGAGCGCAGGGCCACCCGGACGAACTTGCCGAGCGCGTACGCCTTCTCGTTGGTCAGCCCGCCGCCGCCGAAGACGCCGACGCTGTCGCGGCCGAACTCCCGCTGGCTGCGGGTCATCGCCGCGACGATCTGCTCGTACGCCTCCTCCCAGGAAGCCTCCCGCAGGGGGCTCTCCCGGTTGCCGGGCTCCTTGCGGACCAGCGGCGTCAGCAGCCGGTCCGTGTGGTCCAGCAGGTCCGCCGCGGTGAAGCCCTTGGCGCACAGGCCGCCCCGGTTCACCGGGAAGTCGGCCGGCTCAAGCCGGACACCCGGCATCCCCGGTCGCAGGGGGATCTCGGGCGTCAGCGTCATCCCGCACTGCAGGGCGCAGTAGGGGCAATGCGTCTGGGTCGCCGTCACGAGGAGAATCCTCTCGGCGGCCCGTTAACCCTTACGTCGCCTGACGGTGACGCTGTTGTCAGGAAATCCCTACAACGCGTTGACGGCCGATGTGAGCCGGGCGGCATCAAAACGACGCAATACCAAATCCGCGACGGCCGCGTCGTGACACAGCGGAGGTGTTACGGAATCGGCGCCGGCGGTGTGCAGGGTACGGTAGAAAAGACCTTCGGCCAGCAGATACGCAGCGATGGCCACCTTTTTCGCGCCGTTCGCGCGCAGGTCCGCGACGACGTCGGCGACCCGTGGGCCGCTGCCCGAGGTGTAACCGACGGCGGCCGCGCCGAGGTCGGCCGCGACGTTGCCGACGTCGGCGCGCCACCGCGGATCGGACGATCCGGCGGCGGCCAGGACCACCGCGTCGGCCTCCGGCAGATTGCGGCGCATGCTCTCCAGCAGCACCGGGTCCGGGCCGAGCGGGCCGGTCACCGGGATGTTCGTGCCGGTCACGGCCTCGGCGATGTCCACCCGCACGTGATATCCGCAGGAGAGCAGCAGCGGCACCACCACGGCGTGCTCGACGGTCGGCACGACGTCGGCGACCTTCGGCTCCTGCACGTCGACGTAACAGAGGCGGACGTCGAGGCCGGGACGGCGGCGGGCCACCGCGGCGGCCAGCTGCTGGATCTGCCGGCGGCCGAGCGGCGAACGGGTGCCGTGCGCAACAGCGATCAAGGTTTCGGTCACGGTGAATCTCCTCGGTGCGGCGTCTTTTGACAAAACAGCGGCCCGGCAAGGCATCAGGCACGCGAGGGGTTGCGCTCGGCGTCACTGCCGACATTCATCGGGTACGGCGGAAAGCCGTTCCGGTTCGCGCCGTCATTCTGCGGGCGCTGTGTTTCCGACGGGCTGCGTAATGAGTCAGCCGTGTTTCAGAACCGGCGGGTTAGGTTCGGGTAGCGCCCGAACCTAACCCGCTGCTTTGTTTCTGCCTTGTTTCGCTTATGCCGCTTCGTCGACCCGCAGGCGGTAGCCGCGCTTGATCACCGTCTCGATGTGCTTGCCGGAACCGAGGGCGGCGCGCAGCCGGGCCACCGCCACGTCCACCGCGTGCCCGTCGTTGCCCCGCGGCAGCGACTCGGCCAGCTGATCCTTCGACACCACGGCGCCCGGCTTCCGAGCGAGCGCGGTCAGGATCGCCATCGCCGCCGGCGCCAGCCCGTGGATCACGTCGTCGATCAGGACGGCGTGGCCGCGTACCTCAAGGGTCGAGCCGGCGACCTGGAGCCGGACCGCCCGCTTGGGCAGCTCGTCGGTGACGGTCTTGATCAGCGCGCCGAGCCGGTAGCGCTCGGGCATCACCACCGGAATCCCCCGGTCGATCAGCGGCGCGGCGGTCACCGGCCCGACGCAGGCGGCGAGCGTACGGCAGGCGAACGCGCTCCGCAGGTCGGCCTCGGACTCGCCGGCGACCTGGAAGAACGCCTTCACGGCCGGGGCGCTGGTGAACGTCACCGCGTCGATCTGCCCGCCGGTGATCTGGTCGACCAGGCGTTTCACCGGCGCGATGTCCGGCGGCATGGCCCAGCGGTAGACCGGCACCTCCACCACGGCGGCGCCCGCCGAGCGCAGCGCGTCGACGAACTCGGTCTGCGGCTCGCCGTGCTCCTGCACCACGATCCGCTTGCCGGCGACACCCTCGCTGAGCAGCCGCTGCAGGATCTCCTCGTTCGCCTCGGTCTTGGCCGCCCACTCCTCGGTGAGCCCGGCCGCCCGGATCGCGCCGCACGGCTTCGGGCCGCGGGCCAGGATGCGGGCGCCGCGCAGCGAGGTCCGGAGCTGGTCGCCTATCCCCCAGCCCTCGGCCGCCTCCAGCCAGCCGCGGAAGCCGAACCCGGTGGTCGCCACGACCAGATGTGGTTCCAGGCCGATGCAGGCCGCGGTCGCCGCGTGCAGCGCGTCGTCGTCGATCAACGGAATGATCGTGATGGCCGGCGCGCTCACCACGCGCGCTCCCCGGCGCTCCAGCAGCGCCGCCATCTCGTTCCGCCGCCGCTCCGCCGTCACCGCCACGGTGAATCCGGCCAGTGCTCCCTCGGTCATCCGGTCCCCATCCTGTGCCGCCGTCACGAGGCCTGTCCACATACCCGGCCGCCGCCGCCGTGAACAAGCCTCGCCGCAAGACTCCTAAGACCTGATTTCCAGACCGGCAAGGCCATGTTTCCGGGATGATAACGGCCGGTCACTTGCCGGATGACGGGCCTTGTGAGTTGTTGATCATGAGCCGGTCACATCGTCGGGCCGCTCGTACAACGAACCCTCCACCCCGAGGATCCGCCGAATCTCGGCGAGATGGTGGAAAGCGGCGATCCGCCCGTCCAGCAGGCCGATCCGGTAGTCGGCCCCGACCTCGGGATCCTCGGCGATCTGCGGGTCCCGCAACCCGGCGGCCTCGTCCACCCGGCCCGCGTTGTAGGCCACCAGAGCGTCGTCCATCGGTTCTCCCCTGCGCCGTGCTGCCCGCGCGCGCCGTCCCTGTGCGCAGCGTCGCGACAATCTCGCACGCGGGCGCGGGCCGGCCCACCGGCCTTCCGTCCGGATCACACCGGGCCGTCCGGCATCGCGGATCGCCCACCCGGCGCCGAACCAGCCCCTCGTCCGCCGAATTCGCGCCGGCGGACAGCGATCTCCCTCACTTTCCGCACTCACCGTCACGACTCAGACACGCTCAGCCGCACTTGGCAACCGACTCGATCGAGAGAACGGTGAAGCGGATTCGGCTGTAAGAAATCGGCTTCCCGGCGCACTTCCCGGTGACAGCACCCCTTCGCTAAGACCGCATCTCATTTGGGATGGTTGCTGGTCAACAGGTTCTGCTTGGCGGCGCGGCGGTAGCAGATGACAGCGCACGCCAGGCGCAGGAATCCG
>NZ_JBEZZB010000288.1:0-7584 GCF_040638955.1 Actinoplanes sp. NPDC024001 | reverse complement strand
GTCCGCAACGGTGTTCGGCGCGCGGGTGAGGCGGCCCGGCGGCTGGGCCCGCGGCTGGCGCGAACGCCGGTGGGGCGGGCGCTGCGCAACGGGGCGAACCGGCTGAGAGACGGCTACCGCCGGCAGCGCGACCGGTATCGAAGCTGGCGCAATCAGCGCACCGACCGCCGTCGCGATCGGGACCGCAGGAAGCAGGAAAGGCAGCACGACGATCGACTGGCCCGGGCCGTGCAGCGGATGCGGCCCCGCCTGGCGCGGCTCCTGCGCCGCGTCGTCCGGCCGGCGGTGCTGACGGCGGCCCTCGGGGCGATGCGGCTCTGGTACCGGCTCTCCCGGCTGCGCGCCGAGGGTACCGGCTTATTCGACATCAAGGCCTGGGCCAGCCCGCCGGCCCTGGTGATAGAGGGCACGACGATCAGATTCGAGGCCCGGGAGATCCTGCAGTTCATCGAGGAACTCGCAGCCGAGATCCAGCGCGATCGCGTCCGGCGCCGACGGCCGCAGCCGCACGGGCGCAGCAACGCCGACGACGAGAAAGACGAGTTCAGTCTCACCGATCAGGCACCCGCCGCGGGGACGATGGCTGATCTCATGGGCCGCCATGAAGAGAGCCGGCCATTCCCGGAACCGACGCAGGGAATGCGGGACGGAAGGCCGGTGACGACTCCAGGGATGTCGAGCTTCACCTGGGGTGGATTGGTCACCGTGCTGAAGAACTTCGGCGGCCGCAACCTCTTCATCGAAGGCTGGGGAGCATTCCGGAGCACCAAATACAAGAAAATGGCGGCTCAGGAGAGGGGCGAGGGGAATCTGGTTCAGCTCGGCGACGATCTGCGCCGGATCTTCCAGGGTCGTCCCACCAGACGGCCCGAAAACGATGCAGTCGTGCGGAAGGGACGTTTCCTCGTTGCGCTCACCTCATACATCGAGGCCCGGCGCGATCCGACTGCACGCGTCTACGCCGCGCTCATGGTCGAGCGCATCGTGACCGCGTCGGCACGCAATGACGCGAACGCCGCGGCGGCGGCGATCGAGGACTTCCCGATGGCGGCGATCGGCGCGGAGGGCGCCTCGATCAGCAAGCGCGCCTGGGTCGCCGGGGAGGAGTTCGAGGTTCAACGGGCTGCAGTGCAGGCGCAGGCGGCAGCGGAACGCGCCCAGATCAATCAAGCCCAGAGCTCCGGAAACATCACCGCGGACGAAGCCCGGGAGCGACGGAAGGCGGTGACCCGCGAACGATCTCGAAAACTCACTGCAATCCAAGGAAAGCAGCCGACCCCCAAGGATCCGGAAGGAAAAGTCAGCGGAGAAGAGCTGGCCGCGCGTGAGATACGGTACCTCAAGACGTATTTGGAAGCGTATCTGGGAAACACCCTGGAGAACGTTCCGCCCGCAGCGCACAAGAAAGCGGTCCTCGATTTCCTCCGCTCGCAGGTGATGCGAGCCTACCGGTTCAGGGGTCAATGATATGAACAGTAATGCGCCCGCCTATCGGAGCCGGCGACTCGTTCTCCAGGATCCTGGCGACGACGCGGGTTCGGCCCGCATCGCGGCAGTGGCGGAGCGCCGGGGCTGGCAGACGTCGGACATTCGGACGCCGGGGCGTTCCAGCCGTGAGCAGGTGTGGACGGTGTCTGCGGACGTCACCTTCCATCACGTGGTGGACCAGAACTCGGGGATTCCCTATGTCGAGTTCCGCAGCCGCGTGCCGAACGTCATCAGCACAATCCTCTCCGAGGTCCGGGATGAACTGCGGGTCTTCACCTCCGCCGAGCTCCTGGAGGCGGTGCGCGACGAACCCGCTCCCGATGAGCTGCCGCGAGCGCTGCTCCATCTGGGGCTCGCCGCACCTCCACGGTTTTCCGACGATTACTTCGACGAGATCTATGACGGCCTGGAAAACCCTGATCCGACGGTGCGCCGAGCCGCGGTGTGGGCCACGGTCTACACCGAGTGGCCGGAATGGGTACCCGTGGTCGGGCCGCTGTCCGAGGAGGACCCGGACGACGAGGTGCGGCGGCTGGCGCGCGAGGCCGTGCACCTGCTCGAACGCGCGCTGGGAGACCTGACGTGACGAGGTTCGGGGAGCTGGTGAAGCCGGTGCGGGCCGGCATCGTCATTGTGGATCCGCTGCGGGGGACGCCGCAGCGGATCATCGTGCTGCAGTTCAACCCGGACACCCTGCAGCGCAGCCTCGCCCCGCAGGGGGCCGGCGCCGAAGGGGCCGGGGACCGGACCGAGGCGCTGCGGCTCAAAGGCCCGGCCGTCGAGACCTGGAAGTTCGACGCCGAGATCGACGCCACCGACCAGCCCGACCTGCCCTCCCCCGACGGCATCCACCCGCAGCTCGCCGTCCTGGAGATGCTGATCCACCCCACCAGCGGCAGCATCCGCGCCAACCAGGCGCTGGCCGCCACCGGCACGCTGGAGGTCACCCCGATCGAGGCGCCGCTGACGCTGTTCGTCTGGGGCAGCAACCGGGTGCTGCCGGTGCGGATCACCGAGCTGACCGTCACCGAGGACGGTTTCGACGCGAACCTGAACCCGTTCCGCGCGGTGCTCAGCATCGGCATGCGGGTGCTCTCCGCCAGCGACCTGCCGGCCGGGCACCGCGGCGCGGAACTCTATCTGGCTCATCTCACCCAGAAGGAGCGGCTGGCCGGCCGTTCCGCGAGCGGCCGCCTGGCGACGCTCGGCCTGAACGGACTGTAGAGGGAGGCCGCATGACGAGCCCGGACCCGTCCCCGTACCCGCGGACCAGCCGGTACTTCGGCATCCCCCTCGGGGTGCACACCACGCCGGGCGGCACCGAGGTGCCGTACCTGCGACGGCGGCTGGTGCCGCTGCCGGCCTCGTTCGCGGCTGTCGGGGAGCACGAGGTGACCGAGGGCGACCGCGCCGACCTGCTCGCCCACCGCTATCTCGGCGATCCGGAGCTGTGGTGGCGGCTCGCCGACGCGAACGGCGTCATCGACCCGGACGAGCTGACCGCGACGCCGGGCCGCCGGATCCGCATCACGCTGCCGGAGGGTGTGACCGGCCCGGGATCGGTGGGCTGAGCCGGACATGCCTGAGGTCGCCCCGCTCTACCTGACCCTGCTGATGGGCCGGCAGATCGTCGCGCCGGTGCCGCAGCCGGTCACGGATGCGCTGCTCAGCGCGCAGATCACGGTGACCGCGGGGCAGCGCAGCGGCTTCCAGCTCTCCTTCGACCTGGCGCGCACCGGGGTGATCAACCGGCAGCTGCTGCCGGCCGGCGGGTTCGATCCGCAGGTACGCGTGGTGCTCGCCGTGACCGTCCGCGGTGTCCCGCACGTCCTGATGGACGGCGTGATCATCCGGCAGGAGGTGGCGGTCTCCGGCACCCCCGGCCAGTCCACCCTGACGGTGACCGGCGAGGACCTGACCGTCCTGATGGACCTGGAGGAGCGCGAGGGCGTCCCGTTCCCGGCGATGTCCCCTGCCGCCCGGGTCACCGCGATCATCGGCCGGTACGCGCAGTACGGCATCACCCCGCTCGTCGTCCCCGAGCTGGTGCCGCAGACCCCGATGCCCACCCAGCGGATCGACTTCCAGAAGGGCACCGACCTCGGCTACCTGACCGAGCTGGCGAAGGCCAACGGCTACGTCTTCTACCTCGACCCCGGCCCGGTCCCCGGCGTGAGCCGCGGCTTCTGGGGCCCCGAGGTGCGCCTCGGCGTCCCCCAGCACGCCATCAACGTCAACATGGATCACCTCTCCACCGTGGACCAGCTGACCTTCGGTTTCGACGGCACGGCCCGCGAGGAGCCGGTCGCCCGCATCCAGATCCCGGTCACCAAGACCTCCGTGCTGCTGCCGGTGCCCGAGGTCAGCGTGCTGCGCCCACCGCTGGCGCAGCGGCCCGCCCCGGCCCTGAAGAAGAAGGTCATCGCCGACACCGCGAAGAAGGACGCCGCGCAGGCGCTCGCCGAGACCATCGCCAAGGTCGTCGAGTCGTCGGACGCGGTGACCGGCTCCGGTCAGCTCGACGTGGTCCGTTACGGCTCGGTGCTGCGGCCCCGCGAGCTGGTCGGCGTGCGCGGGGCCGGGATCACCTACGACGGCCTCTACTACGTCAAGAGCGTCACGCACAACCTGCAGCGCGGCGCGTACACGCAGAACTTCACGCTCGCCCGCGAGGGCCTGATCTCGCTGTTGCCGACCGTGATCCCTTAGGAGAGAACGTGCCCGAGCCCAACCGCTACCTCGGCAAGTTCCGGGGCACCGTGGCCGAGAACATCGACCCGATGCGTCTCGGGCGCCTGCGCGTACGCGTGCCGGACGTGCTCGGCGACACCGCGTCGAGCTGGGCCATGCCGTGTTTCCCGCTGTCCGGGCCGCGGATGGGCCACTACGCGGTGCCGCCGGTCGGCGCCGGCGTGTGGGTCGAGTTCGAGCAGGGCGACGTCAGCTTCCCGATCTGGGTGGGCTGCTGGTTCGGCGCCGCCACCGAGGTGCCGCCGGACGCGTTCACCGGCCCCGCCGACCGGCCCAACATCGTGGTGCGCACCGGCGCCGGCCATCAAATCCTCCTCTGCGACCTGCCCGGCAGCTCCGGGATCAAGCTCACCGCCGCCTCCGGCGCGGAGATCGTCATCGACGACAGCGGCATCACGCTCGACAACGGCCACGGCGCGCGGGTCACGCTCAAGGGTTCGACCGTGGACATCAACGACGGGGCACTGGCCATCACGTAGGGAGACGGGGAATGTCGCGCAACCTTCAGCACGTCGACGAGACCATGAGCTGCCCGCACGGCGGCCGCGCGTCGATCGCGCCGGGCCGCTCCCGGGTGCTGGCCGACGGCCATCCGGTGGCCACCCTCGCGGACCGGTGGACGGTCGCCGGCTGCACCTTCACGGTGGGCAACAAGCCGCAGCCGTGCGTCACGGTCTCCTGGACGACAGCGGCCGAGAGGGTACGGGCACAGGGGTCCCCGGTCCTGTCACAGGCGTCCACGGGGCTCTGCCAGAGCGCCGAGCAGGTCCCCCAGGGCCCACCGCAGATCAGCGTCGTCCAGCAGCGGGTGGTGGCGAGATGACCGAGATCGCCTTCCCGTTCCGGATCGACCGGCGCGGCCGCACCGCGGACGTCGACTACGACGCGCACGTCCGCGACATGGTGGAGCAGCTGCTGTTCACCAGTCCGGGCGAGCGGGTGATGCTGCCGGAGTTCGGCTGCGGCCTGCTGGATCTGGTGTTCGCGCCGAACAGCCCGGAACTCGCGGCGACCCTGCAGCTGTCGGTGCAGGCGGCGCTGCAGCGCTGGCTCGGCGACGTGATCGAGGTCGAGACGTTGGAGATCATCAGCGCGGAGCACGTGCTGCGGGTCGGCCTCGCCTACGTGGTGCTGCCGACCGGCGCCCGCCGCACCGATGTGTTCGAGGCGGGGGTGGCGGGATGATGGCCGACCGGCGGCGCGGCGCGGTGCGCTGGAGCGGGCTGAACGGCATCGACGCGGTCGAGGCGAGCGACGACGGGCGCGAGCTGACCGTCATGTTCCTCGGCAAGGCGCCGCGGCGGCTCGGCCCGGAGAACGTGCGTATCGACGGCGGGCGGCGGGTGACCGGCATCCGGGCCGTCGAGGTGCGCGTGCACCGCGAGGACGATCCGGAACTCGACGACTACCTCACCGTGGTGGTCGACCGGGCCGGCGACTCGTCCACGTACACCCTGTCGATCGTGGAGGACGGCGCTGACGCCGTACCGTATCGGGGTTTTGACCGGCGCTATGCGAGTGCGCCGTTCTCGTTCCGTGTCGCGTGCCCCGCGGATGCCGACTGCCGGGCGGACCGGCCGGAACGGCCGGCCGTGCGCCCGGCGCCGGTGATCGATTACACGACGCGGGACTATGCGACGCTGCGCCGCCAGTTGCTGGACCGGATGACGCTGACCGTGCCGCGGTGGCGCGAGCGCCACGAGCCGGACCTGGGGGTCACGCTCGTCGAGCTGCTGGCCTACGCCGGTGACCGGATCAGCTACTTCCAGGACGCGATCGCCACCGAGGCCTATCTGGACACGGCCCGGCAGCGTACGTCGGTGCGCCGGCACGTGCGGCTGATCGACTACCCGATGCACGACGGCTGCAACGCGCGGGCCTGGGTGACGGTCGCGGTGGACCGGCTGGTGCGGCTGGCGCCGGGCCGGCACCGGTTCGCGGCGGTGGACGTCAGCCGGCTCGCCCCGCCGGACCGGCCGCAGGTGCCGCCGGTGCTGACCGACGGGCAGCTGGCCCGGCTGCCGGCCGAGGCGACCGTCGAGGTGTTCGAGCCGGTCACCGCCGGCCGGGTGACGCTGCGGCCGCAGCACAACCGGATCCGGTTCTGGACCTGGGGTGAGGAGCAGGCCGGCCTGCCTGCCGGGGCGACCTCGGCGACCCTGCGCGACGAGTGGGAGGGCGAGGGGTACGAGGGGCTGGAGCACGAGCGCCCCCGGGCCCTGGCGCTGCGCCCCGGCGATGTGCTGGTGATCGAGGAGCGGATCGGCCCGCGCACCGGCGCCCCGGCCGACGCCGACCCGGCCCACCGGCAGGCCGTGCGGCTGACCTCGGTCACCGCGGACGTCGACCGGCTCCACGACCAGCCGATCGTGGAGGTGACCTGGGACGACGAGGACGCGCTGCGGTTCCCGGTCAGCATCGCCGGGCGCGGCGGGCCACGCTGTGAACCGCTCGGCGACCTGAGCGTCGCCCGGGCGAACGTGATCCTGGTCGACCACGGGCGCGACATCACCTTCGGCGACGGCGACCCGGAGGAGATCACCGTGCCGCCCGGCCCGGCCCCCGCGCCCTCCTGCGACCCGCCCGGCGCCGGCTGTCCGGACCGGCCGGGTTCCGGTGCGGCAGTGGCCGAGATGCAGCGGCTGCTCGGGCAGGCCGAGGACGGCACCCCGATCACGCCGGAGGAGGTGGCCGGGCTCGCGGCGCTGGTCGGCCCGGAGGCGGTGGAGCGCGCGGGCGTGGACGCGTCGCTTCCGGCCCCGGAGCAGGCCGCCGCGCTGGCGACTCTGCTCGCCCAGGTCACCTATCCGGGCGTCGCGCGGCCGTTCCGGCCCCGCCTCACCCGGCACCCGGTGACGTGGCGTGCGCCGTACCCCGATCCCGACCGTGTCTGCGCCGCTCAGGCGCGGCTGCTGGCCGCCGTCCCGGACCGGGTGCGTGCCTGGCTGGAGTCGCTGCGGCGCCGGGTCCGCGACCGCGACCGGCTGGGCGAGAACGACGTGGCCGCGCTGGAGCTGCTCTTCGGGCCGGACGTGCTGGACGCCTGCGACCTCGGGCACCGGCCGGAGCGGGCGCTGCGCGAGCTGCTGGCCCGGTTCGACCGGTTGCTGGCGGCCAAGCTACGCCGGCTGGCCGCGTTGCGGGCCCGCGCCGCCAACGGCGAGGTGCTGACCGCCGACTACGGCTGGGAGATCGCACAGAGCTGGGGCCGCCCGTACGCGGAGGGCCTGCACCCCGCCGACCCGCGGCTGGCCGGACCGGCGAGTGGCGCGCTGGCGCCGGATCCGACGCGGGCCCTGCCCGCGCTGGAGGTCACCGGGCCCGGCGGCGCGGTCTGGACCCCGC
>NZ_JBEZZB010000287.1:0-7796 GCF_040638955.1 Actinoplanes sp. NPDC024001 | reverse complement strand
CGGCCAGGTCGTGTTTGTTGTCGGCGTCCCCCGCGGCGGGAGTGCCGCGCAGCCCCGCGTACTCATGGAGGGTCAACCGCCCGCGCGGTGGGGTGACGGGCTGCCCGCCGCCGGCGGGCAGTCCGGCGGCGGGCGAGCCGGCGGCCGCCGGCGAGGAGACGGCCAGGAGGCCGGCGACGGTCGCGGCAGCGACGAGGCCGGTCCATGCCAGGATGCGGGCCCTCATCGGGCACCGCCGAGCTTCGCCAGGGTGGCGCGGGCGGTCGCCGCGTGCCGGACGGAGAAGTACGGGTTGAGCCGCAGCGCCGTGGTCAGTGCGGCCCGGGCGGCGTCGGCGCGGCCGAGATCGGCGAGGATCATGCCGCGGTGGTAGTGCAGCATCGCGCTGCGTGTGCCGAGCCGCAGCGCCTCGTCGGCCCTGGTCAGCGCCTCGGCGGGCTGCCCGGCGGAGCGCAGCGCCCACGCCAGGGCGTCGGCGGCGGCGTAGCCGGGCTGGCGGCTGTAGAGGGCGCGGGCCTGCCGCACCGCGCCGGGTTCGCGCTGGTCGGCGGCGAACAGCACACTCTCCGGCTCGGCCGAGCCGGTCCAGCCGGCCCGGGCCAGGGCGTATTGCCGGGCGCCGGCGGACTGCTGCCCGGTGGCGGTCAGCAGGTCGCCGAGTTCGGCGGCGTACGCGGGGTCGGGCACGGTGGCCACGACCGCCCGGAACTCGCTGACGGCGGTGGCGGTGTCGCCGCGGGCCGCGCGTATCCGGGCCTGGCCGATGCGCAGCTGCGGGTGGCCGGGGTCGTGCCGCAGGCCCTCGGTGAAGTGCGTGGCCGCGGTCTCCAGGTCGCCGGCGGCGTAGGCGAGCTCGCCGAGGTGGTAGCGCGCGAAGACGGCGTCCTGCGGGTTGGCGGCGGCGTCCAGCGCGCGTCGCATGGCGTCCACCGCGCGCGGCAGGTCGCCGCGCAGTTCCCAGGTGTACGAGGCGCGCGCGTACGAGGCGGTGTCCGGGCGCAGGTCGACCATCCGCTGGACGGTGTCGAACGCCTGCGGGTAGCGGCCGAGCTCGGTCAGCGCGTCGGCGACCACCCCGAGGGCCGCCGCCCGGTACGGGTCGACCGCGAGCGCCGCCTGCCCGTGCCGCAGCGCGGCGGGGAAGTCGTGCCGTGCGGCGGCCAGCGCGCCCAGCCCGGTCAGCGCGGCCGCGTTCTGTTCGGGCCGGACCGCCAGTGACCTCTCCAGCGCCTGCTCGGCCCGCGGGTAGTCGGTCGGGTCGGCGGTCACGCGAGCCCGCTGCACGTACGCCATGCCCAGCTCCGCCCAGGTGTTCCAGTCGCCGGGCAGCTCCTGCAGGCGCCGCTGTGCGGCGGCGATCGGGTCGGTGTCGCGTGCCGGAGCCGGCGCTGCCGTGCGCCGCCCGGCGTCACGCGGGGTGAGCAGCACCCCGGCGGCCACGATCAGCGCGACACCGAGCACGGCGAAGGTCAACAGTTTGGCGACCTGGCGCATGGCGTTCCCTTCCTCGTCGGGTGCCATGGATTCGCAGCGCGAGGCGGTCCGGATGGGCCAGGCGTCTCCCCGGATCGTGCCAACGATCGTCGATCTCACAGAGGTTTCACAGGTGTCCGCATTGGATGGTCGCGCCAGCGGCCGGGGCACTGGCGGCCGCCCGACGGGAAGGACCACATGACTGACCCGACGAAGCATCGTCGCCGTACCCGGATGTTGACCGCGGGGGCCGCGGTGGGCGCGCTCGCGCTCACCGCCGCCGGTGTCGGCGTGGCGCAGGCGGCGGCGACGCCGCCGGCGCTCTCGTTCGTCGCCGCCACCTCGGCGGTCACCGCCTACCGGCACGTCTCCGGCGAGGACTTCTGGTTCGAGATGGATCTCGGCCTGCACGTCATCGCCGGCAAGGACGCGCTGGAGATCCAGGCGAAGCGGGCCGGCTACGACAAGCCGATCGTCGCGGAGCGGATCGTGACGCAGAAGGGCAAGAAGAAGCGGGTGGCGCTGCCGGCCGGCATGGTCACCGACTTCAACGGCCTGAAGGATTTCGTCACGATCAGCATCACCGACGAATCAGGGGCGACGGTCACCGAGTACTCGACCCCGTTCTGCGGCAGCAGCGGGGACACGGCGCGGACCCGTCCGGACGCGCCGGCCACCAACCCGTACCCGTCGTCGTACTGCGGGTGGAGCAACCCGTTCACGCTCGGCGCGGTGTGGGGCGTGCAGGCCGGGTGGAACGCCCGCGTGCAGGACCAGCCGTCGTACGAGGGGGAGCCGTTCGACCTGGCCGCCGGCAAGTACACGGCGAACGTCACGGTGAACCCGAAGTACCGGGAGTTGTTCGGCATCCCGGCCGAGCAGGGCACCGCCCGGGTCGGCCTGACCGTGGTGGAGCAGCGCCAGGACGACGCCGGACTGGCCCGGGTCATGAAGGCGGCCACCGCGGACGAGCCGGTGGCACCGGCCGACGAGCACGCGGCGCACTCGGCGGAGGGTGATGCGGCGCGTCAGGTCTCGTCGTACCTGCCGGAGTTCCGCGCCCCGGCGAAGCGGCCGACCACGCTGAAGGCGGCCCCGTCGGGCGGCCCGAAGCCGGACCTGCGGTCCCTGCCGGCCTGGTCGATCGGGCTGGAGGAGATCGACGGCAAGTGGTACGTGAACTTCGCCGCCACGGTCTGGAACGCCGGCACCTCGCCGCTGCTGGTCGACGGTTTCCGGCGGACCGGCACCGAGCTGATGGACGCGTACCAGTACTTCTTCGACGCCAAGGGCAACCAGGTCGGCTCCCGTCCGGCCGGCACGATGGAGTGGGACGCCCGCGAGGGTCACATGCACTGGCACTTCACCGACTTCGCGCAGTACAACCTGCTCGCGGCCGACCAGAAGCTGGCCGTGCGCAGCGGCAAGGAGGCGTTCTGCCTGGCGAACACGGACGCGGTCGACTTCACGATCCCGAACGCCAAGTGGCAGCCGGAGAACACCGACCTGTCGACGTCGTGCGGCGCCGACACGGTGGTCGCGGTGCGTGAGGTGCTGGACATCGGCAACGGTGACACCTACGGCCAGTACCTTCCCGGCCAGAACTTCGAGATCACCGACCTGCCGAACGGCACGTACTACATCCAGGTGCTGGCCAACCCGGAGAACCGGCTGGCCGAGCTGGACACGAAGAACAACTCGGCGCTGCGGCAGATCATCCTGGGCGGCACGCCGGAGGCCCGGACCCTGACCGTCCCGCCGGTGCACGGCATCGACGGCTGATGCGGACGGCCGTCCCGATGCCACGGGGGCACCGGGACGGCCGTCACCTCTCCTGGATGTCGGTGAGCGCGGTCTCGTCGGCGACCACGGCGTTCCATTTCTGCAGGTCGCTGCCGTCACACTCGGCGACCACCGCCTTGCCGATCTTGTCGCCGACCCGGGTGTAGAGCTGCTTGGTGCTGGACGCCAGGCAGAGCCCGGCCGAGTCGACCAGCGTGTACGACTTGTTCTTGGCGTCGTGCGCGCGGTACCGGGTCCAGGTGATGTCCTCGGCCTTCGCCGAGCTGCACACGGCCACCGCGGCGAACCTCCCGGTCTCGGCCGAGCGGGGGCTGGTCAGGCAGTATTTCGTGGCGACCTTGTTCTTGTCGGTGTAGGTGACCGTGACCTGCCCGGTGCCGCCGGTCTCGAGGTTGCTCACCGTGGGCAGGGTCCAGCGCTGGTTCCAGGAGATGTTCGCGGGCTGCGGGTCGGCGGTGCACGGCCACACGATCAGCGAGCCGTACTTGACGTTGCCCTCGGTCACGTCCAGGCAGCGGCCCAGCTGCTCGTAGTTCACCAGCTGCTCGGTGCTCTCGCCGGCGGCGCCCGCACCGACACCGTAGTCGGGCTGCATCGTCGCTGAGGAGGCGTAGGTCTTCGGGCACGCCGCGTACGTCAGCGGGGTTTCCGCGCCGCTGGTGTCCTTCAGGGTGACGCACAGGTTGTTGACCGTCTTGCCGTCGTCGGTCCCGATGAAACCGGCGAAGTTGCGGGAGAAGGTCCAGAGCTGCCGGGCCGGCGACGGGGTCGTGGTGTCGTCGGGCGCCACGGCGCACGGCTGGAGGACGATGGTCGCGGTGGCCGAGGCCTCCAGGCACAGGTCCGGGTCGGTGGAGAACGCCGGCGCCGGGTGGACGACGGCCATGTTCTTCACGTACGCGAACATCTGCCGGTGCGGCCGCGACTGGTCACAGGTGCGCATGTGCACCACGGTCCCGGCTTTCGGCTGGTCGCCGGCGTCCATGCACAGCTCGCCGGACGGATAGCTGTGGATGAGCCCTCTGCGGATCTGGGGCCGGGGTGTGCGGAAGTCGTAGTTGGCCTCCAGCACCCGCGG
The DNA here is from genome assembly GCF_040638955.1 of Actinoplanes sp. NPDC024001. Taxonomy (NCBI): domain Bacteria; kingdom Bacillati; phylum Actinomycetota; class Actinomycetes; order Micromonosporales; family Micromonosporaceae; genus Actinoplanes; species Actinoplanes sp. NPDC024001. The sequence goes on along the minus strand of NZ_JBEZZB010000287.1, from coordinate 3,442 downwards.
GCTCACGGTCGAGGCGCGGCCGGTGCCGCCGGCCGACCCGTCGGTGACGTCCGCCGACTCGAGCCGTGCGGTGGCCGGGGTCTGCGTCGGCGGGCAGACCTTCATCTCGCCGCCGCCGGCGTTGTGGTAGGTCACCGTGACCCGGTACCCGTTGCCCGGCGCCCCCGACACGGTGCCCTGCAGCGTGCCGCACGGCAGCGACGCCAGTCTGCCGTTGCCGTCACTGTCCGCGGCGGCGCGGATGTAGCCGAGCGCCACCTGCAGGCCTGCTTCCGCGCCGCCGAGGGCCTGACCGCGTTCGGCGACCCGGCGGACGTCCTTCACCTGGCTGAGCAGGGCCGAGCTGAGCAGCCCGCTGATCGCCAGGCCGGCGGCGGCGACCAGCAGGGCGAGCGGCAGCGATCCGCGCTCGTCTCTCACGGCCGGGACCGCCCGTCGGTGGTGCACGCCGTGCCCGCCTCACCGGCCCGGTTGTTCAGTGCGGTGAAGAGGAACTCGGTGGTGTGCTCGCCGGCCGCCGGTCCGGACGTGGCGTACTCGACGGTGAGCGTCAGCCGCAGCTGGAAGCGGTTCGCGGTCTTCCGCACGGCGAACGGGGTGCTGCCGGTGACGCCGGTGGCGAGGGTGCGCCAGCCGCCGGACGGTGGCTTGCCGGTGGTCCAGGTACGGCGCAGCAGCGCCCCGTTCAGCAGCCGCAACTGGGTGCAGAGCGGCTCGGCGCCGTTGAGGTTGAGGTACTCCACCGAGATGCCGCGGCCGTCCACCGGGGCCGGGTCCGGGTCGGTGATCGCCGAGGCGTACCGGATCTCCGCGTCCAGCCGCTCGAAGGTCAGGTTGAGCCGGCTCTGCAGGGCCTGGGTGGCCTCGGCCGTGGCGGCGGTGCGGTACATCTGCACCACACCGGCGGTGAACAGGGCCGTGAACACGCTCATGATGCTCATGGCGACGAGCAGTTCGAGCAGGGTCACACCGGCGTCGTCCCGGTCTTCGGTCACCGGCATGTGCTGTCCGCGCTGATCGTGATGTCCGAGCCGCGGACCTGCACGGTGTCGCCGATGACGCCGCACTGGAACACCCCGTACGACCCGAGCAGCTGCACACCGCCGCCGAGCGCCTGGATGCGGCCGTTGACCCGGGCGTACGAGCCGGAGATATTGATCGCCGGGTTCGCGGTGGAGGCGCTCAGCAGGCCGCCGCCGATGGTGACCGAGGACAGCGCGACGGTGATCGCCCCGGTCGCGACCAGCAGTGGGGTCACCGTGGTGGTGGTGACGTTCACCGCGCACGGGACGTACACCACGGTGGCGGTCGCGGGCACCGACCCGTAGGTCCAGGTGCCGCCGGCACAGGCCGAGGACGGCACGGCGTGGTAGCCGGTGCCGGCCGCGGTCGCCGCCGTGCCGCCGGGGGCGTAGTCCGCGACGACCTTGAGGCCGGTGGGCGCGCCGGCGCTGACCCGCACCGGCGTGGGCACGGTGCCGCCGCTGACGTACTGGCTCGTCACGTACTCCACGCGCGGGGAGATCACGATGCCGGTGCCGGCGACGTACAGCCCGGCGTTGGTGTGCACGACGCCGGTGACGGTGAGGTTGGCCGAGGCGAGCCAGAGGGCGGCCGGGTTGGTGTCGGTGGCGGTCCGGTTCGCCCAGATCGCGGCCGGGGCCGTGGCCGTCGCGCTGGGTGACGGCGACGGTGACACGGAGGGCGACGGCGAGGGCGAGGCCGACGACGGCGAGGGGGACGCCGACGGGGTGGGGCTGCTGGTCACCGCGGTGGTCGGCGGCAGCGGGAAGATCGGGTCCGCGCCGGTGCCGACCAGGGTCGCCAGGAAATAGGCGCAGAGACGGTTCGCGCACTCCCGGTCGGCCCACCGCACGGCCACCACCACGCGCAGGAACGCGACCGCGTCCGGCCGGCCCGCGTTGCCCACGGCGCAGGTGCCGGACGCTGCCGCGGAGCGCCAGCACCACTGCACGTACCAATGCTTGGTGTAGGTGATGCCGTTGAGCGTGACCGCCTCGCCGGTGGTGACCAACTTCGCCTTGGCGCCGGCCGCGGCGTTCTTGTCCGCGGCCTGCTCGCCGCCCTCCAGGTACTGCTCGACGCCCGGCACGCGCTCCTGCGCGTCGACCGCGGCCCGGCTGCGGCCGGTGAGCACCTCGGTGCCGAGCGCGGCCGCCTCCTCCAGCCCGGTGGTGGCGACCCGGACCGCGTCCTCCCGGCCGGCCCAGTGCTCGCCGAGTGCCAGGCTGCGCACGTAGAAGACCGACATCGAGGTGAGCACGACGGTGATCAGGGCGATGGCGACCACCACCTCCACCAGCGTGAACCCGTCCTCGGGACGGCGTCGCACCCGATCTGCCCTCTCCCCGTCGGCGGTTCCCAGCTCCCTGATCGGCAGCCGGTGCGGCGGGCTGAGGATTTACCGGCGGGGGCCGTGGATCTCCCGGTGCAGGCGTTCCATCCGCTGGTCGAGCCGGGCCGCGTCCTCGGCCGCCTCGATGAGCTCGGCGCGCAGCTCGGCGGGCACCTCCGGGTCGTGCTTGTAGTAGATCTTGTGTTCCAGGCTGGCCCAGAAGTCCATCGCCACGGTGCGCAGCTGCACCTCGACCGGCACGGCGACCACCCGGTCGGACATGAAGACCGGGATCTCCACGATCAGGTGCAGGCTGCGATAGCCGTTGACCTTGGGTTCGGCGATGTAGTCCTTCCTCACGACCAGGTTGACGTCCGGCTGCCGGGTCAGCATGTCGGCGACCGTGTAGACGTCGGAGACGAAACTGCACACGATCCGGATCCCGGCGATGTCACGGATCCGGGCGCGCAGGTCGTCGAAGGTCAGCGGGCAGTTCAGCCGCCGGGCCTTGGCGGTCAGGCTGGACAGGCTCTTCAGGCGCGGGCTGACGTGCTCGATCGGGTTCCCCCGGCCGCGGTGGGCGAGCTCCTCGGCCAGGATGGTGATCTTGGTGTTGATCTCGGCGAGGCCGAACTTGTAGACCATCATGAACTGGTTCACATCGGTCATCAGCTGCAGCGCGTCCGGATCCTGCTGCCCGGCGCCGGGCATCCGCCGGGCGATCTGCAGCTCGCCGCCGGCAGGGTGGTCGGTGGTCACGGTGGTCACTCCAGGATCTTTCGCTTGCGCTTCCTCAACGGTACGGGGCAGCGCGGTCCCATTTCGGCCGGATGGGTGGGTGCCCGCGTACCGGGAAGGGGTTCACCGGCGCAGGCCCGGCATGGCGTCGGTGAGCATGGCGCGCCAGTGGGGCAGGGGTGCGACGCCCGTGCCCGCCCAGCGGTCGTGGCCCAGCACGCTGTAGGCGGGCCGGCGGGCCGGGCGCGGGAAGCGGTCGCTGGTGGTGGGGCGGACCCGGCCGGGGTCGAGACCGGCCTCGGCGAAGACGGCGCGGGCCAGGCCGTACCAGGTGGTGGAGCCGGCGGC
>NZ_JBEZZB010000286.1:0-7920 GCF_040638955.1 Actinoplanes sp. NPDC024001 | reverse complement strand
ATCCCGCCCGGCACGGCAACGCCGTACGCCTCATTCAACCTGGACAAAACGATCTGCTCGCTGCCTGAGGTTGACACAGGGAGTGTCATACCAGCTCCTCCTCCCGGCTCGGCGTCTGCGCCTTCTCCACCGAGAACTGGCGATCGAGCTCCGCGCCGAGGCTGCGCAGGATCTCCAGAACCAGGCCGACCACGATCAGGTAGACACCGATGTCGAAGGCGACCGACGTGGCGAAGTGGACGTGCCCGACCAACGGCAGGTGCACGTCGAGCAGGGAACTCTGCAGCACCTCGCCGCCGGCTGCCATGGCCGCGATCCCGGTGCCGACCGCGGTCAGCAACCCGGTGCCGAGCACCAGGCCGGCGTCGACCGGCGCGGCCGCGTTCAGCTCCGGCTTGCCTCCGGCCAGGTAGCGGACGGTCAGCGCCAGCCCGGCGACCAGCCCGCCGGCGAACCCGCCGCCCGGCGCGTTGTGCCCGGAGAAGAGCAGGTAGATCGAGAAAAGCACGATGGTGTGGAACAGGATCCGGGCCACCACCTGCAGGATGATCGACTGACGGCGGGCCTCCGGGGTGTCACCGGCCCGCAGCCAGCCCGCCGCCGGGAAGGTCCCGGGCGAGGTGCTGCGCCCCTGCAACGCCTCGGTGCGCCGGAAGATCAGGCTGGCCACCCCGGTCGCGGCCACCACCAGCACCGAGATCTCGCCCATCGTGTCCCAGGCGCGGATGTCCACCAGCGCCACGTTCACGATGTTGGTGCCGCCGCCGTAGGAGACCGCCAGCGCGGGGAAGTCCACCGAGATCGGCACGGCCTGCCGGCCGGCCACCGCCACGTACGCCATCCCCGCGGTGACCAGGCCGACCGCGACCGCGAGGCCGTTGCGGATCATCCGGCTGCCGCGCAGCGGCCGAGCCGAGAAGCGGGCCGGCAGCCGCCGCAGCACCAGCACGAACATCACGATCGTGGCGGTCTCCACCAGGAACTGGGTCAGCGCCAGATCGGGCGCGCCGTGCAGGACGAACAGCACGGCCACCGCGTAACCGCACACCCCGACCAGGATCATCGCGGTCAGCCGCCGCCGCACCCGGGCCGCCAGCAGCGCCGCCGCGACCACCACGGCGCCGGCCACCAGCTGCAGCGGGGTGTCCCAGAGCCGGATCCCGGCCGGCCACGATCCGCCGAGCGCCAGCGTGGCCGAGCCGATCACGACCAGCACCACCAGGATCACGCCGAGCGAGAACGGCAGCGAACCCCGCTGGGTCGCGCCGGTCACCTCCACCGCGGCCCGGTCCACGACGGCCATCAGCCGCCGGTAGGCGTCCTCCGCGGCCGGCAGCCGCCGGCCCGGCCAGCGGTCCCGCCCCGGCCCGGCGAAGATCGCCAGGCCGACGGCGATCACCACGATCGACAGCAGCGGCGGCAGGCCCCAGCCGTGCCACAGGCTCAGATGGTGGTCCGGGCCGGCGAAATCAGCGGCGTACGGCCGGAGCACCCGGTCCAGCGGCGCCACCACCAGTCCCGCCCCGACCCCGGCCACCGCGAGCAGCCCGGCCGGTGTGGTGAACCGCCACCCGGCCCGCTGCGGCAGGGTCACCGGCACGTCCGGCTTGTGGGCGAACGCGCCCCACAGGAATCTGAGCCCGTAGGCGACCGTCAGGCCGGACCCGGCGACCAGGGCGAGCAGCACCACACGCTCGATGACGCCACCGTGCTCGAAGGCCGCGAACAGCGACTCCTTGCCGACGAACCCGGCCGTCGGCGGCACCCCGGCCATCGACGCCACCGCGACGGCCGCCACCACGGCCAGTCCCGGCATCCGCCGGCCGAGGCCGCTCAGCTCCCGCAGGTCCCGGGTGCCGGCGCTGTGGTCGATCACCCCGACCACCAGGAACAGGGCCGCCTTGAACAGGGCGTGCGCGAGCAGCAGCGCGCAGCCGGCCAGGGCCGCTGTCCGGCTGCCCGCCCCGAACGCCACGGTGAGCAGCCCGAGCTGGCTGACCGTGCCGTACGCCAGCACCAGCTTCAGGTCGTGCTGGCGCATCGCCGCCCAGCCGCCGAGCAGCACCGTCACCGTCCCGGCGGCCACCGCGACGGCCCGCCACCCACCGGCCTGGGTGAGCACCGGCCCGGCCAGGCCGATCAGGAACACTCCGGCCTTGACCATCGACGCCGCGTGCAGATAGGCCGACGCGGGCGTGGGCGCCGCCATCGCCGCCGGCAGCCAGAAACTGAACGGGAAGATCGCCGACTTGGACAGCGCCCCGGCCAGGATCAGCACCGCCGCGGTCGTCAGGTAGCCGCCGTCCGGCAGCGGCCCGGCGGTGATCTGCGACCACCGGTAGGTGCCCGCGTGCTCGCCGAGCATCACGAACCCGACCAGCATCGCCAGCCCACCGACCGTGGTCACCACCAGCGCCTGCATCGCCGCCCGGCGGGCCGCCGCCTGCTCCGGGGAGTGGCCGATCAGCAGGTAGGAGAAGACCGTGGTCAGCTCCCAGAACACGTACAGCACGATCAGGTCGTCGGAGACCACCAGGCCGGTCATCGCGCCGGCGAAGCCGAGGAACACCGCGGCGAACCGGCCCAGGTCCGGGTCGCGGTCCGGGAAGTAGCGCACGCAGTAGGCCAGCACCACCGCGCCGACCCCGCCGACGATCAGCAGCATCAGCCAGGACAGCGGTCCGGACCGCAGGGCCAGCGAGACGTCCAGGTGCGGCACCCACGGGTACGTCTCGGCGCGCACCCGCCCGGTGCCGGCGACCGCCCAGACCGCGGCGGCGGCCGGGACCAGGGCCAGCGCGTACAGGGCCCGGTTGCCGGCGGCGCGGACCAGCGGGACCGCCAGGACCGCGGCCACCGCGTGCAGGATCAGCAGGAGCAGCACGGTCAGGGCTCGATCAGGCCGGCGCGGATGGCGTAGCGGGTCAGCTCCTGGCGGTCGCGCAGACCCAGCTTCTGCAGGATGTTGGAACGGTGCCGTTCCACCGTCTTGACGCTGATGTAGAGCAGGTCGGCGATCTCCCGGGTGGAGTGGCCCTCGGCCACCAGCTTGAGAACCTCTTCCTCGCGTTCGGTGACGACCCGGGCGGGAATGGCGGTTCCCGCCCGGGCCCGCTCCAGGTAGTCACGCACCAGCGCGGTCACCGTCCGCGGGTAGAGGAACGGCTCGTCCCGCATCGCCGCGTGGCAGGCCTCGACCAGATCCGTGTCGGCGGCGGACTTCAGCACGTAACCGGCGGCGCCGACCCGCAGCGCCTCGAAGAAGTACTGCTCGTTGTCGTACATGGTGAGGAACAGCAGCTTGAGGTCCGGAGCCGAGCGGGACAGCTCGCGGGCGGCCTGCAGGCCGGTCAGCCGGGGCATCGCCACGTCGAGAATGACCAGTTCCGGTTCGGCGGCGCGAGCCAGCTGCACCGCCTCGGCGCCGTCGGCGGCCTCGGCCACCACCTCCAGGTCGGGCTCGTTGTCCAGGATCAGCCGGACGCCGCGGCGTACCAGCGCGTGGTCGTCGGCGAGCAGAATGCGCGTCGGCCGGTTCACGCCGGCACCCGCAGCCGGACCTCGGTGCCGGTGCCGGGCGACTCGACGCTGAGGCCGGCGCCGATCAGCAGGGCGCGTTCGCGCATGCCGCGGATGCCGGCGCCCTCGGCGGCGCCGCCCAGCCCGCGGCCGTCGTCCTTGACGCACAGCTCCACCCCGCCGGCCCGCGGCCGCAACCGCAGCTCGACGGTACGGGCGGCGGCGTGCCGGGCCGCGTTGGTCAGCCCCTCCTGCGCCACCCGGTAGACGACCAGCTCGGCCTCCCGGCTCAGCCGCGGCAGATCGGAGCCGACCTGGCGGCGCACCGACAGCCCCGCGGTGGTGAACTCGGTCGCCAGCGCGCGCAGAGCGCTCGCCAGGCCCAGCTCCTCCAGCACGCCCGGGCGCAGCCGCCGGGCGATGCGGCGAATCTCGTCGAGGCTGTTGCGGGTGCTCTCCTGCGCCTGGCGCAGCTGGTCACGGACCGGCGCCGGCGCGGTGTCGGCGACCCGTTTGAGGTCGAGCAGCACCGCGGTCAGCGTCTGCCCGATCTCGTCGTGCAGCTCCTGGGCGATCCGGTGCCGTTCCGCCTCCTGCGCGCTCAGCGCCCGGGCGGCGCTGGTCGCGCGTTCCAACTCCAGGCGGTCCAGCATCGCGTTGAACGCCACGATCAGCGCGGCGGCCTCACCGCGGCCGCGCACCGCCAGCCGGGTGCCCGGCCGCAGCAGGTCGACCGTGGTCATCACCCGGGTCAGCCGGGCCAGCGGCCGCAGCCCGACGCGCAGCAGCACCGCGTTGGTGACCAGCATGACCGCAATCCCGGCGAGCACGATCAGCGCCTCGGCCAGCCGGGCCCGGGTGGAGATCGTCACCGGGCCGAACAGCAGCACCAGCGTGGCGACGGCGAGCACCGCCGCGTTCAACGTGAAGATCCGTGCGAACAGCGACATACCCACCACCCTCCCCGGTCCGCGCTGCCGATGCGGCCAGCTTTCCGGCCCGCGGCCTGCGCGTCCATCCGTGCTGACCCCCATCCGGCCGCAACGCTCGCAGCGGGGTGTGGCCGTTGCGGCCCGGAACCACGACAGGTTCGTGACAACAATCAGGGGGGTGGACGACCCGATCGTCGAGGCGCTGCTCGGCGTACCCGAGCCGGCCCTGCGCTGGCAGGTCCGCACCCGGGTGCTGGGCGAGCCGGACGACGCCGCGCTGCGCGCCGAGGTGCGCGAGTCCACGCTGGTGCGGCGGCTGCTGGCGCCGGTACTCGGACCGCGGCCGCCCGGCGTCTACGCCAAGTGGCAGGGCGCGCACTGGGTGCTCGGCGCGCTCGCCGACCTGGGCTACCCGCCGGGCGACGAGACGCTGCACCCGCTGCGCGAGCAGGTGCTCGCGGTGTGGCTGGACGAGTCGTACTACCGCACCTTCGAGGTCAGGTCGAAGGCGGCCAGCTACCGGCGGGCGGGTGTGCCGGTGATGCACGGCCGGGCCCGCGCGCACGCCTCCCAACAGGGGTACGCGCTCTGGTACCTGATCACGCTCGGGCTGGCCGACGAGCGGTGCGACCGGCTCGCCGAGCGGCTGCTGTCCTGGCGGTGGCCGGACGGCGGCTGGAACTGCGATCGGGTGCCCGGCGCGGACACCTCGTCGTTCTGCGAGACGCTGCTGCCGATGCGGGGGCTGCACGCCCACGGGTCACCGCAGGCGCGGGAGGCCGCCGAGGTGTTCCTGCGCCGCCGGCTCGCGTTCCGGGCGAGCACCGGCGAGCTGATCCGGCCCGACTTCGTCCAGCTGCACCACCCGCTGTACTGGCACTACGACATCCTCGGCGGCCTGCGCGGGATGGCCGAACTGGGCCTGCTCGGCGATCCCCGGTGCGCGGACGCGCTCGACCTGCTCGAGTCGATGCGGCTGCCCGGCGGGTGGCCGGCGCACGCCCGGTTCCACCGCACCTCGGCGGAGATCGCGCTGCACCACGACTGCGCGGACTGGGGTGGGGCGAGTAGCCGCCGGCCCAACCCGTGGGTGACCGCCGAGGCGCTGGCGGTGCTCCGGGCCGCCGGGCGCGGCTAGGTGCTGCCGGCCCGGGTGGTGGGGCGGGCGGCGGCGCGGACCTGGGAGACCGGGCGGAACCGGTCGTCGAGGGTGACCAGCAGGCTGATCAGCACGATGAAGAACAGCGCGGTGGACTCGTCGAGGCTGCCGCCGTACCGGTCGGCCAGCCGGCCGGCCGCCCAGATCAGGGCGGCGTTCATCAGCACCCGCAGGCCGAACGCGGCGAGCATCGACTCCAGGCTCGCGGCGCGCCGGGCCACGGCCAGGCTGATCGCCGCGTTGACCACCACGAACGCGGCGACGCCGAGGAACAGCTGCAGGTCGGTCGAGCGGCGGCCGGGCAGCACGTGCCCGTAGACCAGGCAGAGCAGGCCGATGAGCGCGATCTTCTCGGCGGTCGCCGACGACAGCACCCGGCCGTGCGTGGCGACCCACCGGTCCCGTTCGGCGACCGTGTCGATCTCGGCGGGCAGCGGGTCGGCGGCCACGTGCCGGCGCCACGCCGGTTCGGGCAGGCGCGGGCGCACCACGAACCAGCCGACCAGGGCCAGGCCGCCGAGCAGCAAAGCCAGGACCGGGATCAGAACCGGGTAGGCGGCCAGCGTGTCGGTGACGTCCAGCTGCGCGACGTGGATCCAGTACTCCTGCGGCAGCTTCACGAAGACCCAGATGCACCCCGCGGTGATCACCCAGGCACGCAGGCCCACGCGCGCCGGGTCCCAGCGCAACCGCACGATCTCGTACGCGATGAAGAAGTACTCGAACGTGTTCGGGAAGATCATCAGCAGCGGGCGCCAGTCGGTCAGCTCGAACAGCACCACCCCGGCCAGCCGGTAGAAGAACAGGAACCGGGCCACCAGCAGCGCGGGCCGGCTGGTCCAGTTGCGCAGCACCGACAGGTAGGCGACGGACAGGTAGAACATGTCCATCGCCTTGTCGTAGCCCTGATAGCCGGGCGGGTCGTAGCCGAACCACTGGAAGATCGTCTGGTCGATGCCGTCGAGCACCAGCGCCACCACGATCGCCGGCAGCGGGAACCGCGGGATGAACAGCGGGACCACGAAGCGTGCGCCCACCACGGAGCCGAACAGCAGCATCTCCTGTGCGCCCATCCGCGGGTCCTCCGACCACTCAGCGGGGTGTCTCCGGACCCGCATGCTCGCAGCCGCCGCCGGCGCTGTGATCCTCCGGTACGGGTGAGAAATCGGCGATCACCTAGGATGCGCTGAATGCAGGTGCCGGCCGTGCTCCCGATGCGCGTGATGACCGTCGGGGAGACCCTCGACGCGGCCACCGCGCTGCTGCGGGCGCGGGCGTTGCCGCTGCTCGCCCTGGCCGCCGTCCTGGCCGGCGCCGAGCAACTGCTGCTCACCCCGCTGCGCGCCGAGGCCGGCCTGCCCGCCCCGGTGTTCCTGCCGTCCTGGGACGACGACGCCGGGCCCTGGTGGCTGCTGGTGGCGACCGGGCTCACCCTGGAAACGGTGATCATCGCGGTGCTCGGGGCGTACGCGGGCGCCGCCGCCGGCCCGGCGCTGCTCGGCCGTACCGTCCCGCATCGCCGCCTGTGGCGCCGCACCCGCCCGCTCTCCGTGCTCGTCGTGATCGTGCTGCTGGGCCTGCTGTCCTGGCCGGCCGCGCTCTTCGGCCTGCTGCCCTGGATCGTGCTGTACGGGCTGTTCGGCCTGGCCGTGCCGGTGCTCACCCTGGACCGGGCAGGCGGCCCGTTCCGGGCGCTGGGCCGGTCCGCCGCGCTGTCGGTGCGGGCCGGCGGCCGGGTGATGTGGACCCGGCTGCTCGGCTACCTGGTCTGGTTCGCGATCCGGTTCGCGCTGGGCACCGGCTGGACCGCGGTGACCACACTGTTCGTCACCACGGTCCGCGGCGAGTGGCTGGAGTTCGCCGTGCCGATCGCCTACGCGCTGGCCAACACCGCCGCGTACGCCGCGCTGGCCTGCCTCGACGCGGTGCTGCTGGTGGAGATCCGGATCCGCACCGAGGGGCTGGACATCGCGCTGGGCCGCCGCCGCGCCCGCGGTGAGGACGAGGCGGCCGGGCTGGCGGTGGCCCGGTGACCCGGGACTACGACGAGTTCGTCGCGGACGTCTTCGACGTGGTGCCGCCGCCGCTCATGCTGCTGTTGCTGCTGGTCGTCACCTCCCTGGTCGCGGTGCTCTGGTACTGGTATCCGGCGTGGATCCCGCGCCGCTTCCCCCGGCTGCGGGCGCCGCGCCTGCGTACGCCCCGGATCCGTCTGCCGCGCTGGCGTCTGCCGCGCTGGGACTGGCGCCGCCTGCTGTGGTGGCGGCGCCGGCGCAGGAAGCCGGCGAAGCCGGCGCCGCAGCCCGGCGC
>NZ_JBEZZB010000285.1:0-7934 GCF_040638955.1 Actinoplanes sp. NPDC024001 | reverse complement strand
CCGGCGCCGAGCAGCGCGGCCGGCTGCCAGGTCGCCGTGAACCCGGCCGGCTCCAGCCCGGCGTCCACCATCGGGGCGGCCAGCAGCGGGGCGGCCGCGGCACCGAGCGGCGCCCCGATCAGGCCGCCGAGCAGGGCGATCAGGGTCGTCTCGGCGTACATCTGGCGGCGCACCTGACCGGGGGTCGCGCCCACCGCGCGCAGCAGGCCGAGCTCGCGCCGCCGCTGCGCGGCGCTCAGCGCGCAGGTCGAGGAGACCACGAAGACGGTGGCGAAGGCACTCAGCGTGACCAGCGCGATCAGCAGCTGCGCGCCGATCCAGCGGATCCGGGTGACATGGTTCGCCTCCAGCGCGTCGCGCCCGTCGCCGGTGCGGACCGTGCCGGCCGGCCCGAGCAGGACGCGGGCGGCAGCGGCCACTCGCGCTTCGTCGCCGGTCACCGTCACCCCGATGACCGGTACGCCGGAAGCGCGCCGCAACGCCTCGGAGTCGGCGAGGTAGAACCCGGGCCCGTCGATGGTGCCGCTGACCGTCCAGGTCTCCGGGCCGGACGCGGTCAGCACGTCGACCCGGGTGCCCGGGGCGGCACCGGCCAGCGCCACCTCGCCCGGTGCCGCCGGCGCCCGCCCGGCGAGCAGCCGGTAACCGCCGAGCCGCGCGGACGACCAGGCGTGCCCGTCGACCTGGGCCGCCTGCGCGTCGCCGGTGGCCCGGCCGCCGGTGAGGCGCTGCACGTAGAACGCCGGGTCCGCGACCGCCGCCGTGACACCGGGCAGCGCGGCCAGCCGGCCGGCGAGACCGGTCGCCTCCGCGGCGGTCCACGGCGGGCGCTCGTCCTCGCCGTAGTCGTTGACGCCCGCCACGGCGGGCTGAATCAGGATCGGCGCGGCGGCGTAGCGGGCCGGGGCCTTGGGCTGCGAGCTCAGATGCAGGGTGGCCGAGCCGGCGAGCACCGCCACACCCAGCGCCACCGCGACGAACGTGCCGGCGAAGCTCGCGAACCGGTGCCGGACCATCGCCCAGGCCGCGCTCATGCCACCACCGTCCGGGCCGTCTCCAGGCGGGCGGTGTGCACCGCCACCAGCTCGGCGTCGGCCGGGCCGTGCAGCTCGTCGACCACCCGGCCGTCGGCGAGGAAGAGCACCCGGTCGGCGTGCGCCGCCGCCAGCGGGTCGTGGGTGACCATCACGATCGTCTGGCCGTGCTGGTCCACCGAGGCGCGCAGCAGGCGCAGCACCTCCGCGCCGGAGGCGGCGTCCAGCGCGCCGGTCGGCTCGTCGGCGAAGAGCACCGCCGGGCGGGTGACCAGCGCGCGGGCGATCGCCACCCGCTGCTGCTGCCCGCCGGACAGCTCCGACGGGCGGTGCCCGGCCCGGCCGGCCAGGCCCACCTCGCCGAGCACCGCGTCCACCTCGCCGGCCGCCGGGCGGCGCCCGGCCAGCCGCAGCGGCAGCGCCACGTTCTGCGCCGCGGTCAGCGCCGGCACCAGGTTGAACGACTGGAACACGAACCCCACCCGGGCGCGGCGCAGCTTCGTCAGGTTGCGCTCGCTGAGCCCCTCGACCGGTACGCCGTCGATCAGCACCCGCCCCGAGGTGGCCCGGTCCAGGCCCGCCGCGCAGTGCAGCAGCGTCGACTTGCCGGACCCGGACGGCCCCATCACCGCGGTGAAGGTGCCCCGCCCGAACCGGGCGTCCACCCGGTCGAGGGCGGTCACGCCGCTCTCACCCGAGCCGTACCTCCTGGTCACCGCGTGCAGCTCGACGGCGGCCGTCTCTCGATTCGTCATGCGCCCAGCCAACCGCCCGGCGGCGGCCGGCACAGTCACGCGGGATCGACGATCCGAGGTATACCCAGCACTACCGACGGATGCCCGCGCTGGCGGTAGCGTGCCCGGCATGGCCGTTCGCAACGCGCTGGAGGCGCTCACCCTGCGGCCGACCGTGTTTCTGCGTTCCGGCTGGCCGTGGCGGTCCGTGGCCTATCTGGCCGGCGGGGCGCTGCTCGGCGCCGCCACCATCCTCGCGGTCGTCGCGCTGGTCATCGCCGGCACGGTGTTCTCGGTCTTCGTCATCGGGTTCGCGGGATATGTCGCCACCGTCCTCTCCGGTGTCGTGGTGGCCCGCATCGAGCGGCGCCGGTTGCTCCTGGTCGACCGGGACGAGCTGCCCGACCCGCACCAGCCGCCGCCGCGTGCCGGACTGCGGGCCTGGCTCAACCTGCGGCTGCGCGAGCAGGCCACCTGGCGCGAGCTGGGCTACGCGCTGGTCTCGGCGACCGTGCTGTGCTGGATGGACGCGCTGGTGCTGGGCGGCGTCGCCTACACCGTGGCGGTCACGCTGGGCGCGCCCTACTTCATCAACGACGAGCCGCTGTCGAACACGGTGCCGATCGCCCTGGCCGGACTGCCGTTGACCGTTGTCCTGGCGTACCCGGTCACCGCCTGGGCCGGGGCGCGCGCCGCCATGGCCCGCGCCATCCTGGCGCCGCGCACCGACGACACCGACGACCGGCTGGTCGAGGTCACCCGGTCCCGGGCCCGGCTGGTCGACGCCTTCGAGGTGGAACGCCGCCGCATCGAGCGCGACCTGCACGACGGCGCCCAGCAGCGCCTGGTGGCGCTGAGCATGCAGCTGGGTCTGGCCAAGCTGGAGCTGCCGCCCGGCTCGCCCGCCGCCGACTCGGTGACCGCCGCCCACGAGCTCGCCAAGCAGGCCCTCACCGAGCTGCGCGAACTCATCCGCGGGGTGCATCCGCAGGTGCTCACCGACCGGGGCCTGGCCGCGGCGATCGGCGAGGCCGCCTCGACCGCGCCGCTGCCGGTCGACCTGAACGTGAAGCTGCCCGGGCGGTTGCCGTCGGCGGTCGAGGTCACCGCCTATTTCGTGGTGGCCGAGGCGCTCACCAACGTGGCCAAGCACAGCGGCGCACACCGGGCCGCGATCCGCGCCTGGGTGACCGAGGGCCGCCTGGTGCTGGACGTGAGCGACGACGGCCACGGCGGCGCCGACCCGGCCGGCGGGTCCGGGCTGGTCGGGCTCGCCGACCGGGTCGCCGTCCTGGACGGCACGGTGACGCTGTCCAGCCCGGTGGGAGGGCCTACGCTCGTGCGCGTGGAGATCCCGGTTCCGGAAACCGCGCCGTGAGCGGCCTGCGTGTGGTCATCGCCGAGGACGGCCTGATCGTGCGGGAGGGGGTGGCCGGGATGCTGCGCCGCTTCGGGCACGAGGTGGTCGCGGCGGTCGGCGACGCGGTGCGACTGCGCGAGGCGGTGGCCGAGCACCGGCCCGACGTGGTGGTCACCGACGTACGGATGCCGCCCGGTTTCAGCGACGAGGGGCTGCAGGCCGCGATCGAGCTGCGCGCCGCCGACCCGGACCTGCCGGTGCTGGTGCTCAGCCAGTACGTGGAGCAGACCTACGCCGCCGAACTGCTCGACTCCGGGCACTCGGCCGGCGTCGGCTACCTGCTCAAGGACCGGATCGGTGAGGTCACCGAGTTCGTCGACGCGCTCGCCGCGGTGGCCGCCGGGCGCACCGTGGTCGACCCCGAGGTGGTCCGGCAGCTGCTGTCGCGGCGCCGCGACCCGCTGCACCGGCTCACCACCCGGGAACGCGAGGTGCTCGCCCTGATGGCGCAGGGCCGCTCCAACGCGGCGATCGCCCGGGAGCTGGTGGTGACCGAGGCGGCCGTCGCCAAGCACATCGGCAGTCTGCTCGCCAAGCTCGACCTGCCGCCGGACGCCGACGATCACCGGCGGGTCCGGGCGGTGCTCGCCTACCTGCGGGGGTAGCGGTGGTTTGTGCGGTTGGTGGAAATCCCGTCGTGCCCGGTGAACCCGCCGGTCCCGATGGGGAGTACAGGAGGGTGTCGTGGCGCGGGCCGACCGTGATGCCCGGAGTCGTCCCGCGCTGCGGCCCACCCCTCGGTCAGGCGCGCACCGTGTTGCGGTGGTGGCGCTTCGCGTCGTACATCATCCGGTCCGCGCGTTCCAGCAGCTCGGCGACCGACCGCGGTGGCTCGGTGAAGGTGACCGCACCGATGCTGAACCCCACCCGGGGCGTCCACGCGGCGGTGCCGTCCAGCAGGTGATCGTGCAGCCGGTGCAGAGTCGCCAGGCTCTCCTCGGTGTCGCTGCCGGGCAGCAGGACGGCGAACTCGTCCCCGCCCAGCCGGGCCACCGGGACGTCCGGGCCGAGCATCCGCCCGAGCACCCGGCCCACGGCGGCCAGCACGGCGTCGCCGGTGGCGTGGCCGTTGGTGTCGTTGATCGCCTTGAACCCGTCCAGGTCGACGTAGGCCGCGGTCAGCGGGGCGCCGGTGTGCCGCATCCGCCGGATCTCCGCGTCGGCCGCCTCCTGGAACGCGCGGGCGTTCGGCAGGCCGGTCAGCGGATCGGTGCGGGACAGTCCGTGCTCCTCGGCGAGCCGTGCCGCGAGGTGGCTGACCAGGGCGCCGACCGGCCACAGCACGGCGAAGCGGGACATCAGGTTCCAGGCCGGGATCAGCTGATTCGAGTACGGGGCGAGCTGCGTGCCGTACTCGATGACGGTCCAGCTCAGCGCCGAGAGGGCGGCGACGGCCGTGCTGGAGCGCCCACCGGCGGCCGCCGCCACGAACACCGGCAGCAGATAGCCGACGGCCATCGAGACGTTGTGCCCGGTGACCCAGTCGGCCACCGCGATGAGGCCGAGCAGCGTCAGCGCGGTGGCGGTCAGGCGGTTGGCCGGGAGCCGGCTCAGCCGTTCGATCGCCACCGCGAGCAGCGGTTCGCCGGGTCCTCGCATTCGCACGACGGGGAAATCGGCTGCGGGCCCGGGGATCTGAGCCGCATCCTCAGGCAGCCGGCACGCCGATGCCGACGGTGATGCCGGCGAGCAGGCCGGCGGCCACGTCGAAACGGTCGCGGGGCACCACGTTCAGCATCCCGCCGGTGATCGTCTCCGGGTCGTCCTCGTTGGGCGTGCGCGCCGGGCTCCGGTCCCGGTACGGCGGCAGATCGGCGACCTGCGCGACGAGCGGCTCCGGGAAGTACAGCCGGCCGGTGTGCGCGACCGAGCCGCCCCCGGCCAGGTAACCACCGAGGTGCACCTCGGCGCGCAGGTGCACGGCCTCGCCGGCCCGCCAGCCGGGGTGGACGGTGCGGAACTCGGCGTACCCCTGCGGGTCGGTCGGCTGCGCGCCGCGCAGCAGGGTCTCGCCGTCCGGGGCGTCGTGCTCGATGCCGAGCACCGCGCGGGTGACCGGTTCGCCGCTGAGCGCGTCCAGGAGCCGGACCCGCAGCATGAGCGGGACGCCGGGCCGGTCACCGGCGATGTCCCGGCGGACCAGTTCCAGCGGCAGCTGCGGTGAGCGGCCACCGTCCGCGGGGACGAGCAGGTAGGAGTAGGACAGTGCGCTCCGCCGGACTCCGGAAAGTGTGGTCATCTCGTTGCGCACTGCCTACCCCCGCTGTCGATCAGTCAGTTGATCTTCGCAGGCTTTGCGGAGGTTGCTGCCTCTTTCGTTATTTTCGTCCGCTATCAGCGTCCGAGATTGCGGTACCGCCGCACCGCGATCGGCGCGAACACCGCGATCAGCAGCACCGGCCAGGCCACCGCCAGCAGCAGCGCGTGCTCGGCCGGCCAGGAGTCCGCGGTCATTCCCGGATTGCCGCACAACTCACGGACCGCCGCCGTGGTCGCCGAGATCGGGTTCCACGCCGCCACCGCGCCCAGCCAGCCCGGCATCAGCTCCGGCGCCACGAAGACGTTCGACACCGCGCTCAACGGGAACGCCAGCGGGAAGACGATCGTCGCGACCGTGTCCGGGTTCGGGGCGAGCATGCCGAGCACCATGCCGACCCAGCTCAGCGCCAGCCGCAGCAGCAGGAGCAGGCCGAGCGCGGCCAGCAGGTTGCCCAGGCCGCGATGCCACTGCCAGCCGACCAGCAGGCCGCACACCACCAGCACCGCCGTCTCCAGCAGGGCACGCGCCAGGTCGGCGGTGGCCCGGCCGGCCATCAGCGCGGAGCGGGCCACCGGCATCGAGCGGAACCGGTCCACCACGCCGCGGCCCACGTCGGTGGCGATGCCGGTGGCGGTGGCGCCGAGGCCGTACAGCATGGTCATCACGAAGACGCCGGGTAGCAGGAACTCCCGGTAGGTGCCGCCGCCGGGCACCTGCATGCCGCTGCCGAACACGTACCCGAAGACCAGCACGAACATGATCGGCAGGCTGAAGTAGATGATCAGCTCCTCCGGAGCGCGGATCACATGGCGCAGATAACGGCCGGTCATCACCCGGGCGTCCAGGAACGCGCGGCCCCGGCGCGGGGCCGCGCCGGCCGATTCCGGGGTACGGGTGAGCTCAGCGCTCTCGGCGACGGTCGTCATCGGGTCTCCTCCTTCTCCGTCTTCTCCGCGGGGTGCCCGGTCAGCTGCAGGAACGCCTCGTCCAGGGTGGGCCGGTGGATACCGACGTCGGCCACGGCGATCCCGTCGTCCTGCAGCGCGCGGACCACCGCGGTCAGCGCGGCCATCCGGTCGGACACCGGCACCCGCAACCGGCGGTGATCCCGGTCCACGTCCGGTGCCGCGCCGGTGAGCCGGGCGGTCAGGGCCGCCGCGTCGTCCAGCCGGGCGGCGTCCTCGACGACCAGCTCCAGGCGGTCCGCGCCGATCGCCGCCTTCAGCTCGGCCGGGGTGCCCTCGGCCACCACCCGGCCGGCGTCCACCACCGCGATCCGGCCGGCCAGCTGGTCGGCCTCCTCCAGGTACTGGGTGGTGAGCAGCACGGTCGTGCCGTCCGCCACCAGGGTGCGGACGCTGTCCCAGACCTGGTTGCGGCTGCGCGGGTCCAGGCCGGTGGTCGGCTCGTCCAGGAAGAGCACGTGCGGGCGGCGGATCAGGCTGGCTGCCAGGTCCAGCCGGCGCCGCATGCCACCGGAGTACTGGCCGGCCGAGCGGTCGGCGGCGTCCGCCAGGTCGAAGCGTTCCAGCAGCTCGTCGGCGCGGCGGCGGGCGGCGCGGCGGCCCAGGTGGTGCAGCCGGCCGAACAGGACCAGGTTCTGCCGGCCGCTGAGCACCTCGTCGACCGCGGCGTACTGGCCGGTCAGCGCGATCCGGTCCCGTACCAGCTCGGGCCGGCGGGTGACGTCGGCGCCGGCCACCTCCGCCCGGCCGGCGTCGAAGCTGAGCAGCGTGGACAGAATCCGCACGGCGGTGGTCTTCCCGGCGCCGTTCGGCCCGAGCAGGCCGTAGACCGTGCCGGCCGGCGCTCGCAGATCGAACCCGTCGAGGGCGGTGGTGCCGGTCCCGCCCCGGTAGCGCTTGCGTAGCCCCTCGGCCACGACCGCGTGTGTCGTCGTCATACGACCGACCCTGGGTGTGTGCGCTGACCGCGCACGCACCGCGCGCTGACGGCCCCCGCACGGCTGAGGTCAGGGCCGGAGCAGGTCGTAGGCCGCGGCGGTGGACAGGCCGGCGCCGCGCGAGACGGCGGCGGCGTAGGCGTCCGGGCCGAGCCGGTCGCGGGCGGCGTCCGCAATCCGGGCGGCCAGCTCGGTGCCGCGCAGGTCGGGGCGCAGTTTCAGGGCGAGCACGGTGCCGAGCAGGGTGGCCGCGCGTTCCGGGTCGCCGCCGGCCAGGGCCAGGGCGGCCAGCCGGTCGACCGCCTCGGCCATCACCTGGAAACCGAGCATCCCGCTGCGGACGGTGAAAACCTGCCGGTAACGGGTGGCGGCGGCCGCCGGGTCACCCGCGGCCTCGGCGATCCGGCCCAGCGTCACCAGGATCGCCATGCGGGTGCCGTCCGCGCCGTACCAGCCGGCGGGGCAGGCGGCGAGCGCCTCCTCGCAGTGGCGGGCCGCCTCGGCCAGGTCGTCGCGTTGCAGCGCGACAGTGCCCCGACCGTGGAGGGCGGCCGCGACCAGCTCGGGCGCGCCGCACTCGCGG
>NZ_JBEZZB010000284.1:0-8000 GCF_040638955.1 Actinoplanes sp. NPDC024001 | reverse complement strand
GCGCGGCAGGCCGCGCGCCTCGCGCCGGTCCGCGAGGGCCGCCCGCACGTCGGTCTCGTAGGCGTCCATCAGCACCGCGTGCGCGCCGAGCACGTCGCCGTCACGCTGCGCGGCCGCCAGCGCCTCCTGGTCCACCTGCAGCGCCTTGGCCAGGGCCTGCTCGAC
Organism: Actinoplanes sp. NPDC024001; assembly: GCF_040638955.1. NCBI lineage: Bacteria > Bacillati > Actinomycetota > Actinomycetes > Micromonosporales > Micromonosporaceae > Actinoplanes > Actinoplanes sp. NPDC024001. Next base: position 7,835 of record NZ_JBEZZB010000284.1, on the reverse strand, counting down.
GTTGAGCACCGACCGGATCTGGCCGGGGATCTTCTCCTCGATGTTGTGGCACTGGTCCAGCATGAAGTTGACCTTGGACGCCGGGCGGTGCGCGCCCTGCGACACGATCTCCGCCATGATCCGGAACAGCTGGAACGGGTCGGCCGAGCCGACGATCAGGTCGTCGTCGGCGTAGAAGCGCGAGTTGAAGTCGAACGCGCCCAGCTTGTTCACCCGCAGCAGCTGCATCACGATGAACTCGATGTTGGTGCCCGGCGCGTGGTGGCCGGTGTCCAGCACCACGGTCGCCTTGTCGCCCAGCGCCAGGCAGTGCACCAGCGAGGTGCCCCAGTCCGGGATGTCCATGCTGTAGAAGTGCGGCTCGAAGAACTTGTACTCCAGCAGGATCCGCATGGTGTCGTCGAGCGCGTCGTAGATCGTGCGCAGCGACTCGGCGAGCCGGTCCTGGCGGCCGCGCAGCGAGTCCTGCCCGGCGTAGTTCAGGCCGTCCGGCAGCCAGATCTTCAGGTCGGTCGAGCCGGTCTGGCGCATCACGTCCAGGCACTGCAGGTGGTGGTCGACGGCCTTGCGGCGCACCGCGGCGTCCGGGTGGCAGAGCGAGCCGAGCCGGTAGTCGTCCTCCTGGAACAGGTTCGAGTTGATCGCGCCGATCCTCACGCCCAGCTTGTCGGCGTGCGCCTTCAGGTCGGACCAGTCGTCGACCAGGTCCCACGGGATGTGCAGCGAGACCCGCGGCGCCAGGCCGGTCAGGCGGTGCACCTGCGCGGCGTCGGACAGTTTCTCGTACGGGTTGCGCGGCACCCCGGGGCGGGCGAACACCTTGAACCGGGTGCCCGAGTTGCCGTAAGCCCAGCTGGGCACCTCGACCGTGAAGTCGTCCAGTTCGTCGAGGCGGATCATGAGGTACCTCCGTACCGTCGGTTCGTAAGCCCGTTCAGCAGGGCCGCGAAAACAAGCACCGTGCCGAGCGCGAGCAGCTGGTACTGCGCGCCCTCGTTGCCGACGAAGGCCAGCAGGATGCCGGCGTTCAGCCAGACGATCAGCAGCGTGGCGAGGACGACGCCGGCGACTCTGCCGATGCCTCCGGTGATCGCCACCCCGCCGAGCACGGCGATGGTGATGGCGGGCAGCGCCATGCCGCTGCCCGAGACGCCCGCGTCGGGGCGGGCGGAGGCGAACTGCGCGACGGTCACCACGGCCACCAGGCCGGAGATCAGACCCGCATAGACGTACGCCTTGAAGCGCGTGTCGCGCACGGGGAGACCGGACCAGCGCGCCGCCACGTCGTTGGTGCCGATCGCATAGAGCCGGCGACCGTACGCGGTGCGCGCCAGCAGCAGCCACACCGCCACCACGGTGGGCAGCAGGAAGGTGAAGATCCCGAGGGGTACGTCGGGGATGTACTGCCCGAACAGCGGCAGCTCCACCGACTTGCTCAGCGAGAACAGGTCCTGGATCGGCGGCGTGCTGATCGGCTGCTGGCTGTTGATCACGATGGCGATCGACTTGTAGCCGTAGTAGGTGGCGAGCGTCGCGATCAGCGCCGGGAACCCGATGTAGGACACCAGGAACCCGTTGACCGCGCCGCACAGCGCCCCGAACCCGGCGGTCGCCAGGATCGCCAGCCACAGCGGCCAGCCCCACTCGCCGTAGGCGAAGCCGAACACCATGCCGGCCAGCGACACGATCGCGCCGACGCTCAGGTCGATGCCGCCGCGCCCGGAGAGGATCACCAGCAGCTCGGCGAGACCCAGCATGGCCAGCGGCACCGCGTTGATCAGCGCCGCGGACATGTAGTCGAAGTCGTACGGCGCGGTCAGGTAGCCGCCTGCGTCGTTGATGAAGAACGTCACCACGACGATCACGATCAGCACCGCGAGCAACGGGATCCGCTGGGTGAGCAGGATCTTCAGGATGTCCGGCCGCTGCCGGACCGGTGCCGCTGTGGCGGTCATCGGGACCTCCTCGCCCGGGCGCGCAGCAGGTCGGCGCCGACCGCCACGATGATGAAGATGCCGACGAACAGGTCGGAGAGCTGCGAGCTCCAGCCCAGCTGGGTCACCCCGGAGGCGACCGACTGGACGAGCAGGGCGCCGAGCAGGGTGCCGAGCACCGAGCCGCGGCCACCCATGATCGAGGTGCCGCCGATCACGACGGCGGCGATCACGGCCAGCTCCTTGCCCGAGCCGACCGACTGGTCCAGCGTCGAGGTGCCCTGCGCGATCACGAAGCAGGACGCGAGGCCGACGAGCAGGCCGGTCAGCACGTAGGCGAGCAGGACCCGGCGCTGGACCCGTACGCCGGCCAGCCGTGCCGCCTGGGCGTCGCCGCCGATGGCGAAGAAGTGCCGGCCGCCCGCGGTGTGCCGCAGGTACCACCAGGCCGCCGCGGTGAGCAGCAGCGTGATCAGGAAGGCGTGCGGGATGCCGAGGGTACGGCCGTCCGGTCCACGCCCGAAGAAGGCGAGGGTGGCGGGGATCCCGTTCACCGTGCCGGAGCCGAAGATCTGCAGGCCCAGGAAGAGGAACAGGTTCGCCGTGCCGAAGGTGATGATGATCGCGTGCACCCGGCCGTACGCGATCAGCACGCCGTTGACGAGCCCGAGCGCGCCGCCCGCCGCAACCGAGACGAGAACCGCGACGGCGAGGTTCACCTCGGCGTTGACCAGCAGTTTCGCGGTCAGGACCGAGCAGACCATGATGGCCGCGCCGACCGACACGTCGATGCCGCCGGTGATGATCACGATGGTCATGCCGACCCCGACCAGGGCCACCGGCGCGGTCGCCACCAGCAGCGGCTGGATCGAACCGGCGGTCATGAACGCGGGCGTGCTGATCCAGAGCGCGACCCAGAGCAGCGCGATCACGCCGACCAGCACGATCTCCTGGCCGGTCACCGGGGACGGCAGGACCCGCTGCTTGGTGCGCACGGCGGGCTTCTCCGCGGTCGTGACGCTCATTCGCTGCCTCCCGCGGCCGCGGCCAGTAGGTCCACCTGCTTGGCATCCGGACCGAACTCCTCGGTCGTGGTCCCGCCGCGCACCACCTGGATGCGGTCGGCGATGCGCAGCGCCTCCGGCAGGTCCGAGGTGACCACCAGCACCGCGGTGCCCTCCTCGGCCAGCTCGGTGATGATCCGGTGGATCTCCTCCTTGGCGCCGACGTCGACACCCTGGGTCGGCTCGGCCAGGATCAGCACCTTCGGCCGCTCCACCAGCTGCCGGGCCAGCACCACCTTCTGCGCGTTGCCGCCGGACATCGCGTTCACCGGCTGCCGCTCGCTCGGCGTCTTCACCGCGAGCCGCTTGATCAGGCCGGTCGCCACCGTGGTCTCGCGCGCCCGGTCGATGAACATGCCGAACCGCGACAGCAGCTTCAGGTGGCCCGCGGAGATGTTGAAGGCGATCGACTGGAAGCCGAACATCCCCTCGTGCTTGCGGTTCGCCGGCAGCAGCGCGACGCCCAGCTCTTGCGCGTGGCCCGGCGATCGCGGCTGGATCTGCTTGTTCTCGATGTGGATCTCCCCGCTCGTCGCCCGGTCGATGCCGTAGACGCAGGCGGCGATCTCCGAGACGCCGCTGCCGACCAGCCCGTACAGGGCGACGATCTCGCCCCTGCGCACGGCGACGTCGACGTCGCGGAACTTCCCGGCCCGGGTCAGGCCGCGCAACTCCAGCACGGCCGGTCCCTGCGGGACCACCCGGTGCGGCCGGGCGTCGGAGAGCTCCTCACCCACCATCAGGTGGGCGATCTGCCGCACGCTCAATTCACCGATCGGGTACGTCCCGATCGTGCGCCCGTCCCGCATCACGGTCACCTCGTCCGCGATCCGGAACAGCTCGTCGAGGCGGTGCGAGATGTAGACGACCGCCACGCCCGAGTCGGTGAGGCGGCGTACCACGTCGAAGAGCACCTCGATCTCGGCGTCGGTGAGGATCGCCGACGGCTCGTCGAGGATCAGCACCTTCGCGTCGCCGGAGAGCGCCTTCGCGATCGACACCTGCTGCTGCTCGGCGATCGACAGGTTGCCGACGGTGGCGGTCGCGTACTGCGCCGGCAGGCCGAGCAGCTCCAGCAGCTCGACCACCCGCTCGTTCTGCGCCGCCCAGTCGACCCTTCCGCTCTTCTTCAGCTCCTTGCCGAGGAAGATGTTCTCCGCCACGGTGAGCTCGGCGAACAGCTGCGGCTCCTGGTAGACCGTGGCGATGCCGAGAGCGATCGCGTCGGTGGTGGAGTGGATCCGGACCGGGGCGCCCTCCCACTCGATCGTGCCGGTGTCGGCGATCTCCGCCCCGGCCACGATCTTGATCATCGTGGACTTCCCGGCGCCGTTCTCCCCGACCAGGGCGTGGACCTTGCCCGCCCGTACGGTGAAATCGCCGTGCTGAATGGCCCGGACCGCGCCGAACCGCTTGCCCACAGCGGTCAGGCGCAGCCGGGGGGTTTGGTCGTTGTCGGTCATCAGTACTTGAACTGGTCGACGTTCTGGTCGGTGATCTGCAGGGGCGGGCCGAGCAGCAGCATCTTGTCCGCCTCGGTGTACTCCACCGCGGACAGCTCGCTCGACACGTTGTTGGTGGCGCCGAACGGCTTGCCCTGCGCGATCTGGGCGCCGGCCCACGCGGTCAGGTAGCCGAGGTTCTCCACGTCCCAGAGGATCGCGGCGGTCGACGACTTGTCCTGCAGGTAGGGCTTCATCGCCTGCGGGGTGCCCAGGCCGACGGTGAAGACCTTGCCGATCTTGCCGGCGTCCTTGACCGCCTGCGCCACACCCGGCGCGCTCGACGTGCACTCGCCGACCAGACCGGTCAGGTCGGGGTGCGCGTTCATCAGGTCGGTCGCCATCTGGGTCGCCTTCGCCTGGTCCTCACCGGCGTAGACGATGTCGACGATCTGAGCCTCCGGGTACTTCTCCGCGGTGACCTTCTTCTGCACCTCGATCCACGAGTTCAGGTTCTCGGCGGTCTGGCCGCAGGAGACGATCGCGTACTTGCCCTTGCCGCCCATCGCCTTGAGCAGCGAGTCGGTCAGGCTGGTGCCGATGCCCTCGGCGGTGGCCTGGTTGACGAAGACCTCACGGACGCTGTTCGGGGCGTCGGTGTCGGCGGTGGCGACGTGGATGCCGGCGTCCTTGGCCTGCTGCAGCAGCGGGGCCATGCTGTCGGGGTCGTTCGGCGCGACGATCAGGGCGTCGACCTTCTGCTGGATGTAGGAGCGCACGATGTCGGCCTGCGCGGCGGCGTCGGCCTGGGTCGGGCCCTGGTAGAGCCATTCGACGTTGCCGAGGGCGGCGGCGGCCTCCTTGCCGCCCGCGTTCATCGCCTCGAAGTAGGGGACACCCTGCAGCTTCGGGACGAAGGCGACCTTGTAGGTCTTGTCGCCTTCGTTCCCGGCACCCGCGGTGTCGGTGTCGTTCTTCTTGGTGCAACCGGTGAGCGCTATGGCGGCCGTCGCGGTGAGCGCGACGGCAGCGGCGAACCGAGGGCGCATGACGCCTCCTGAGGAAAGGGCTCTTGAAACGTTCTATCCGAGGTGTGACTCACGTTACGAGGGTGTTAGCGCAGGGTCAATAGTTGATTCGCTTGGGATCGGAAGGGTCACCTCGGGAGTGGCTGCGGCAGAGTGAGACGTTTCAAGATTGGCGCCGGGTGGGCGGTCGTGGGAGCGGGCCGCTTCGCCTTGGCCGATCAGCGAGTTTCCCCGGCGGCTCGCCGTTCCGGCCGATCAGCCGTTCTTCCGGCGGTTCGCTTCGTTCCGGCGAATCGGTGCGTTTCCCCGGGCTGCCCGATTCGTTCCCGCTGTCCTGGCTGCTTGCTTCGTTCCAGCTGATCAGCGCGTTTCCCCGGCTGCCCGGTTCGTTGCTGCCGATCAGTCGTTCCTCTAGCTGACCGCATCGCTTTGCCTACTTCACAGCCCTGCGCGGTGTTGCGGATGGCTGCTCGCGGTGCCGATCGGGTGGCGTCGGGGAACAGTGAGCAAACGCCGCTACGCCTGTAGCGGGTGTATGCACACCCGCTACAGGCGTAGCGGCTTCGGAGCATATGACCGCATCGCTGTCCGGCAGGCCGGTCAGTGGCTGCCGGGCGGCAGTGCGTTCGCAGTCGCCTTTCCGTTCGCCTGCCGGCTGCGGGCCTCGACTGCGGAAGCTGTCTAGCGACGGCCCGGACGGTTCCGGCGGATCAGCACGATGCCGGCGGCCGCGGCGGCGACCGCTGCGCCGATCACCGCGTAGCGCTGCGGATCCGCGGACACCCGGCGGGGCACCTCACCGATCGCGGCGCCGGCCCGCTCGGCGGTGTCGGCGGCCGAGGCGACGAGGCGGGTGCTCGTCTCGGCGGCGGACTGCTTGACGCGGCCCGGCACGTCGACCTTGGCGACCAGGGCGGCGGCGGTCTCGCCCATCTCGGCCCGGGTGCGCTCGATCTCGGCCTTCAACTCGTCGGCGGTCTTCGGGCCGCCGCCGTTCTTCGGCTCGTCCTCCCTGGCTGCGGCCTCGCGCTCCTTGGCGGCGGCCTCGCGCGCCGCGTATGCCTCTTCGGTGTTGAGGTGCGGGGCCGACTTCGGCATCCCGGTCTCGGTGTGCACCGGCGTCGTCAGGTAGGTGCCCGGCTCACCGATCCGCGGCCTCTGCGCCGGGGTGGCATCCGGGCGCGCAGCCTGACCGGAGCCGGAGCCGGAGCCGGGGCCGGAGCTGGAGCCGGAGCCGGAGCTGGAGCCGGCGCTGGCACCTGCGGTGGTGCCGGTGCTCTGGCCGCCCGCTACCGCACTGCTGCCGGCGCCCTTGGTCGGCCGCGTGTCCGCCGGCATGGCGGACGACGTCGTGCCGCCGGCCGGCGTGGCACCGCTACGCGTTGCGGAACTGCCGCCCGTCGCAGCGTTGGTTCCGGTTGTGCTGTTGCTACCGCTCGCGGCGCTACCGCTCGCGGCGCTACCGCTCGCGGCGCTACCGCTTGGCGTGCTGCCGCCCGCCGTGGTGCCGCGCGCTGCGGTGCTCCCGCTTGCCGCGGTGCTGACGCCTGCCATCGTGCTGCCCGCCGCCGTGGTGCTGCCGCCCGCGTGGACCGCTGCGGTGCTGCCGCCCGCTGGTGAGCTGTCCGCTGATGCGGTGCGGCCCGCCGCCGTGGTGCTGCCGGTCGTCGTTCCCGTCTCGGCCGGCTTCGTGCCGCCGGTCGCTTTCGCGGTCGCCGTAGTGGTCTCCGCCGGCTTCATCCCGCTGGCCTCTTTCGCTGTCGCCGTGCGGTCGTCAGCTCGATGCTGTGCCGTGCTGCCGCTGTGAGGCTGCGCGGTGCCGCCGGCGCTGTACTTCGGCGCCGGATGGCTCGACGAGCTGCCGCTGTGGCCCGGCTTCGCTCCGGCCGGCGTCTGCTGCTGACCGGATGCGGCCTCGTTGTTCGGCACACCGCTGTTGTGACCCGGCGCGGGCCCGCTCGAGGCCGGTCCACCTGCTGCCGGCCGGCTCGCTGTGGCGCCGCTTGCCGTCGCCCCGCTGGCGGCCGTCGCGCTCGGAGCCGGATGGCTTGCCGTCGTCCCGCTGGCGGCCGACCCGCTCGGAGCCGGATGGCTTGCCGTCGTCCCGCTGGCGGCCGACCCGCTCGGGGTCGGATGGCTTGCTGTGGTCCCGCTCGCTGACGGTTGGCCTGCTGCGGAACCGCCTGTCGTGGTTCCGCTGGAGGCCGTCCCGCTCGTTGCCGGCCGGGACGCTGCGGTGCCGGTTGCTGCCGGGCCGCCTGGCGAGGGCCGGCCCGGAGCGCCGGCGGACGGGGTGGCCACCGGGCCGGGTTTGTCCAGGCCGGCGGGGGAGGGGCCCGGCTTGGCGGTGCCCGCTCCCGGCTTGGC
>NZ_JBEZZB010000283.1:0-8019 GCF_040638955.1 Actinoplanes sp. NPDC024001 | reverse complement strand
CGCAGCAGCGCTTCGAGCAGGCGGCCGCGCTCGCGGACGACCCGGCCGGCGCGGCTGCCGCCGCGGCCTCGCCCATCGTGAAACCGTTGCCGCCCGAGCTGTTCACGGTGCACGGGACGAACGCGGAGACCCGCTGGTCGGCCCTGAAGGACCAGGGCTACTACGTGCCGGTGGACCGGTTCTTCGTCCGCAACCACACCAGCACGCCGATCATCGACCCGGCCACCTGGAGCCTGGAGATCACCGGCGACGGCCTGCGCGGCGCGCCGGCCCACTTCACCCTCGCCGACCTGCAGCGCCTGCCCGCCGAGACCCGCGCGGTCGCCGTGGAGTGCGCCGGCAACGGCCGCGGCTACTTCACCTCCCAGCAGGGCCAAACGGTCTCCGGGACACCCTGGGGCCTGGGCGCGGTGGGCGTGGCCCGCTGGCGCGGGGTGCGCCTGTCCACCGTGCTGCGCCGCGCCGGCCTCGCCCGCCACGCCGTGGACGTGCAGCCCACCGGCCTGGACGCCAACTTCGTCAGCGGCGGCGTCGACCTGGGCCCGGTCCGCCGCCCGTTCCCGCTGCGCAAGGCCCTGGACGACGTGCTGCTCGCCTACGAGATGAACGGCGAGCCGCTGCCCGCCGACCACGGCGCCCCGGTCCGGGTGCTGGTGCCCGGCTGGGCCGGGATCGCCTCGATCAAGTGGGTGGGCCGGATCGAGGTCTCCGCCGAGCCGCTCTTCTCGCCGTGGAACACCCAGTTCTACCGGCTGTTCGGGCCGGAGTTCCCGGCCGGCGGCCGGCCGTTCGACGAGCAGGTGATCAAGAGCGCGTTCGAGCTGGACCCGGGCGTGACCGTCCCGGCCGGGGTCACCACCCGGCTGACCGGCCGCTCCTGGTCGGCGCACGGCCCGATCCGGCGGGTCGAGGTGAGCACCGACGGCGGCGCGACGTGGCGCCGCGCCCGGCCGTACGGCAACACCCCCGGCGGCGTCTGGCAGCGCTGGGAACTGGACTGGAAGCCGGCCGCCGGAGCGCACGTGCTGCTGGCCCGGGCCACCGACGTGCACGGCAACACCCAGCCCGACGTGGCCCGGCACAACACGCTCGGTTACCTGTTCGACGCCGTGGTCCGGTTGCCGGTCACCGCGGTCAACCGGATCGTGTAACCCTCGGGCCGCCCCCGGTCGAGCGCCACGTGGTCGCAGAACAGGTGGGTCAGCCACAGCCCGAAACCGCCCGCGGTCCCGTCGCCGGCGGGCAGCAGCCCGGCGAACGGGTCCGCCGGGCCGGCGCCGGTGTCGGAGACCGACACGACCACCCGGTCAGCCCCGGTCCACGCCCGCATCCGCACCGGCCCGCGGCCGTGCCGGTGGGCGTTGCTGACCGCCTCGCTGACCGCCAGCAGCATGCCGTCCAATGCCTCCCGGCCGAGGAGATCGTCGTGGACCTCGCGGATCGCCTCCCGGGCCCGCCCCGGGGACGGGTCGGTGAGGTCGGCTCGCGGCGGCGCCTGCTGCAGCGGGTCCGGGAGCGGCCGGCGCGGCTCGCCGAGGAACGCGGCCGGTTCGGTGTACTCCGGGTGGGGCAGGTGCCGGCCGCCGGGCAGGACGGTCCGCCGGTGCGTGCGCCGTACGTCGGCGAGCACCACCTCCGGGGTGATCCGGGTGTCGTAGGCGCACATGCTCCACACCGGGAAGTCGTCGTAGAGCTCATTCACCGCCGCCTCGTAGCGCGCCCACCAGTCCCAGGTGATCCCGTGCGCGGTGGACGGCAGCTCCCCGATGATCCGGATCCGCCCGGCGCCCGCGGCCACGTGGTCGGCGAACAGGTTCCGGTACTGCCGGATCACCGAAGCCGGCCGCGCGTACACCGCCCCGCCGGCCAGGAACGTCACCCCGTCGCCGGGCGGCAGGATCGCGCGGACCAGCCCTTCGGCGCGCTCCCCCAGGGAGACCACGGTCGGCTCCCCGGCCGCGATCCCGCCGAGCAGGAACGGCACCACGACCGCCAGCAGGTGCTCGTCCGAGTCGTAGCAGACGGCATCGTGGCGGTGTCCGCGGTTCGCCGTCATCATCCGAGCGACTCCACCCGGATGCCGGTGAGCCCGAGCGCGCCCACCATCGGCGCGACGGTCCGCAGCGGGGTACGGATCACCACGGTCAGCTCCCGGCGCTCGGCGTGCCGTTGCAGCGCGAGCAGGCCACGGTGGGTGATGAAGCCGAGCTCCTCGGCGTGCACGACCACCTCCCCGGCGACCGGGTGCAGCTCGGCGCGTTCCAGCACGGTGGCGAACAGATCCTCCGCGGAGCCGTCCACCTCGCCGGTCAGCACGGTGTCGCGGGCGGTGCGGCCGGGGTACATCTGGAACGGCACGTGGCCGGCGTTGGTCCGGCGGTGCACGCAGGCCAGTTCGGCGACGGCTCGGTCGCCCAGCTCGGTGCGGTCGTAGACACAGAGCGCGCTCAGCGGCGCGGTCCGCATGTAGCGCCCTATCGCGTACTCGTAGCGGACGAACGCGTCCAGCTGGGGGCGGGTCCGCACCATCGCCGTCGCGTCAGCGACCACCCGCAGCCCGCGGAAGCCGGCCGCCACCGCGTCCTGCGTGGCGGCCATGTAGGCGGTCAGCTGGGCGACCGGGTCGAAGGCGCCGGCGGCCGAGTAGACCTCCTGCGGGTCGAACACCCGGACGGCACCCGGCGGCCAGTCCGGCGCGCCGTCGAGCAGCCAGCCGGTGACCCCGCTGGAGCGACGGCCGGGGACGTACCAGACCTGCTCCCCGGCCGTCAGGCCGGCGTGCAGGAACGCCCGCGCGTGCAGCACGAAGGTCTGATGATCGTCGTACGCCCAGCAGGTGTGTTCCGGAGAGGACGCCCCGTGCGCCATCGCCCCAGCCTGTCACGGCCGGGCGGATCGGGCCCGTCGCGTCGCCCGTCCGGGGGATCGGCGCCTGCGTTAAGGTGAGTCGCCTATCGAGGGAGCGTGGATGCCGTCCAGAAGGGCCAGCGGCAAGCCGACGTCCAGTGATGTGGCGGCGGCCGCGGGGGTCTCCCGGTCGGCGGTCTCGTTCGCCTTCAACAATCCGCAGCGGATCTCCGCGGCCACCCGCGAGCGCATTCTCGGCGTCGCCGAGCGGCTCGGCTACACGCCGGACACGCTGGGCCGGATGCTGCAGGCCGGCACCACCAACTCGATCGGCGTGCTGCTGCCGCAGCGGCTGGCGCGCACGCTGGAGAACCCGTACTACGCCCGGTTCCTGATGGGCGTCGGGCAGGTGTGCGACCAGGAGGGTTACACCCTGCTGCTGACGCCGCCGCTGCGCGAGTCGGTGCTCAAGGCGATTCCGTACGCGGCGGTGGACGGCTTCATCGTCTGCGGCCTGGAGACCGACCGGGGCGAGGTGGCCGAACTGGACCGCCGCGGCATCCCGTTCGTGCTGATCGACAGCGACCGCCACGAGGGCGCGCCGAGCGTCGAGGTGGACGACCGCGGCGGCGCCCGGGACGTGGCCCGGCATCTGCTCGAGCTGGGGCACCGGCGGCTGGCGGTGCTCTCCATCGGCCCGGAGCGCGAGGCCGTGGCGCACGGCAGTTACGGCCCGCTCGCCCGGCGGCTGGCCGGGATCGCGGACGCGCTGGCCGAGGTGGGGATGGCGATGGCGGACGTGCGGCTGGCCGAGGCGCCGGTGACGCGCTCCGACGGCTACCGGGCGGCCCGGGAGCTGATGACCGGCGACACGCCACCGACCGCGATCATGGCGCTCTCCGACGTGCTCGCGTACGGCGCCGTGGATGCCCTGCAAGAACTTGCAATCGACGTCCCCGGGGAGGTCTCGGTGACCGGGTTCGACGACCTCGCCGAGTCGGCCTGGTTCCGTCCCCGGCTCACCACGGTCCGGCAGCCGATCGTCACCAAGGGCCGGATGGCCGCGGACTTCCTGATCTCGGCGATCCGCGGTGAGGCGCAGCACCCGCATCAGACGCTCGGCACCTCGCTGATCGTCCGGGATTCCACCGCAAAACCGGCATAACGCCTGCTTGCAAGAACTTGCTGAAAGAAAGCAGCCGCTCAGCTATGTAACACGTGTTAGTTGCCTGCTACCTTGCTCGCCATGACAGATGCACTGATCGCACCGCCCACCGTCGAGGCGCCGCCGGCATCCTGGTGGCGCAACGCGGTCATCTACCAGATCTACCCGCGCAGCTTCGCCGACTCGAACGGCGACGGCATCGGCGACCTGCCCGGCATCAGCAGCCGGCTGCCGTACCTGCGGGATCTGGGCGTCGACGCGGTCTGGCTCTCCCCGTTCTACGCCTCCCCCCAGGCGGACGCCGGTTACGACGTCTCCGACTACCGCACCGTCGATCCGATCTTCGGCACCGTCGCCGACGCGGAGGAGCTGATCGCCGGCGCCCACGCCCTCGGGCTGCGGGTCATCGTCGACCTGGTACCCAACCACTCCTCCGACCAGCACGAATGGTTCCAGAAGGCGATCGCCGGAGGGCCCGGCTCGCCGTTTCGTGAGCGCTACCACTTCCGCTCCGGCAAGGGCGAGAACGGCGAGCTGCCGCCGAACGACTGGCCGTCGATCTTCGGCGGGCCGGCCTGGACCCGGGTCGCCGACGGCGAGTGGTACCTGCACCTGTTCGCCCCGGAGCAGCCGGACTTCAACTGGGAGCACCCGGCCGTCCGCGACGAGTTCAAGACCATCCTGCGGTTCTGGCTCGACCTGGGCGTCGACGGCTTCCGGGTGGACGTGGCGCACGGCCTGGTGAAGGAGGACGGCCTGCCGGACGTCGGCTCGGACGCCGAATGGCACCTGCTCGGCGTCGGCGAGAGCCCCTGCTTCGACCGCGACGGCGTGCACGAGATCTACCGCGAGTGGCGCAAGATCCTCGACGAGTACCCGGGCGACCGGATCGCCGTGGCCGAGGCCTGGGCGCCCAACCTGGCCCGCGTCTCGCACTACGTGCGCCCCGACGAGCTGCACCAGGCGTTCAACTTCAGCTACCTGGGCACCGCGTGGAACGTGCACGAGCAGCAGCAGATGATCGAGGACTCGCTGGCCGCGATGCGCACGGTCGGCGCGCCGACCACCTGGACCCTGTCCAACCACGACGTGGTCCGGCACACCACCCGGCTGATGCAGACCGCCGACGGCGAGGTGGCCGGCCGCAAGGCCACCGCCGTGGACGAGGTCGCCGGCCTGCGCCGGGCCCGGGCCGCGTCGGCGCTGATGCTGGCGCTGCCCGGCTCGGCCTACCTCTACCAGGGTGAGGAGCTGGGCCTGCCCGAGGTGCTGGACCTGCCGCCGGAGGTGCGCCAGGACCCGGCGTTCCACCGGGCCACCGGCCAGGACGGCTACCGCGATGGGTGCCGGGTGCCGATTCCGTGGAGCGGCACGGTCGCCCCGTACGGATTCGGTCCCGATGGTGGCGGCAGCTGGCTGCCGCAGCCGGACTCGTGGGCCGCGCTGAGCGTGGCCGCGCAGGCCGGCGTGCCGGACTCGACGCTGGAGCTGTACCGCTCGGCGATCGCGATCCGCCGGACCCACCCGGCGCTCGCGCCGATCGACAACCTGCGCTGGGTGGCCGCGCCGGCCGGCCTGCTCGCGTTCGAGCGCGAGGTCGAGGGCGCCCCGGTGTTCCGCTGCACGGTCAATATGAGCGACCAGCCGGTCGCGGTCGGCCGTCCCGGTGAGCTGCTGCTGGCCAGCGGCCCGATCGACGGCACCCCGGACAACGTGGTGCTGCCGCCGGACACCTGCGTCTGGTGGTCGATCTGAGGTAAGCGTCCCGGCCACCCCAGGACGGTGGGGGTGGCCGGGCACCGTCCGCAGTGGACACCGGGCCGGCGCGTATGCTCCCGGTCCATGACCGACAACGTCCCGCACTCCGCGCGAGTCTGGAACCACTGGCTCGGCGGCACCGACAACTACCCGGTGGACCGGCAGGTCGGCGACGACTTCGCGGGGTTCTACCCGGACATCACGGTGGTCGCGCGCCAGTCCCGGGCGTTTCTGCGGCGGGCGGTCACCTTCCTCGCGGCCGACCGTGGCGTGCGGCAGTTCCTGGACGTCGGCACCGGCATACCGGCCGCGGAGCACACCCACCAGGTGGCGCAGAAGGCCGCGCCCGGCTCCCGGACCGTCTACGTCGACAACGACCCGCTCGTGCTGGCGCACGCCCGGGCCCTGCTCGCCGGCACCGGCGCGGGCGCGACCGAGTACCTCGACGCCGACCTGCACGAACCCGAGAAGATCATCGAGGCGGCCGGCGCCACGCTGGACCTGGCGCAGCCGGTCGGCCTGATCCTGATGAACATCCTCGGACACGTGCCGGACCTCGACGAGGCGGCCTCGATCGTCCGGCGGCTGCTCGCCGGCCTGCCGTCCGGCAGCTACCTGGTCACCGCCGACGGCACCAACGTCATCGACGGGCCGGCGTTCGAGGAGGCGATCGCGGTGTGGAACGCGAACGCCCCGCTCACCTACCAGCTGCGCCACCCCGACCAGATCAGCCGTTTCCTGCAGGGCCTGGAGGTTCTCGAACCCGGCCTGGTGCCGTGCGCGCAGTGGCGCCCGGCGCCGGGCGCCTCCGCCGAGGAGCTGCGCGCCGTCGACGAGTACGGGGCGGTTGCCCGCAAACCCTGATTGCCCTCAGGTGCGGCACCACCGGGCCGATGGTCGGCGCATGTCTGTTCTCTCCCGGCCCGCCGTCCTGCTCACCACCCTGTCCGTGACGGCGGGCCTGCTCGTGGCCCCCGGTGTCGCGTACGCCGCCGACACCACCACCCGCTTGACCGCCGCCGAGATGACCGCCGCGATGAAGGCGGTGGCCGCCGCCTCCACCAAGGCCGCCGCCTCCGGCTGGAAGTCCTCGACCCGCATCACCCTGGACGCGGTGACCGCCACCGAGACGTCGGTCCTCGACGCCGCGCACGGCCGCTACGTCACCACGAGCGGCACGCAGCAGCTGTTCGCCGTCGACGGGCGCGGCATCTACACGCAGGTCAGCGACTCCCGGCAGCGCTCCGCCCTGAAGATGATGGGCCGCACCTCGGTGCGATACGTGTTCATCGGCAACACGAGCGTGGACCTGGACGACTTCGCGGTGACACCGGCGGTCGTCGCCGGTTACACCATCGCGGGCTCGCGGACCACCCACGACGACGGTTCGGCCGACTACGCGGTCGTCGAACCCGAGGGCGCGAAGGTGACGCTGCGGGTCTCCCCCGCCGGCGTGCTGACCGGCGCGCACGCCGCGCTGTCGGACGAGGACGGCGACCTGGACGTCACCCTGGCCTACACCTACGGCCCGCAGACCGTGACCCTGCCCGCCGCGGCCGCGACGATCGGCTCGGGCACCCTCGCCACCGGCGTCGCCTACCTGGGCATGAGCACCGCGGTGAAGCGGGCGGCGGTCGCCGGCGCCGCCGACACCCGCAAGGCCGCCAAGGGCCGCAAGGTCAGCGTCACCACCCTGCGCAAGATCGTCCGCCGCGACGCGGCGGCCACCAACGCGGCGGCCGGGGCGAGCATCGTCAAGGTCAAGAGCATCACCGGCGGCACCCGGGTGTACGCGACCAACCCGTGGACCCGCCAGACCGTCAGCTACACGGTGAAGGCCTCGGGCCGGAAGGTGCTGGTGAAGAAGGTCTAGGTCATATCGATGGCGCAGGCCTCGTCGCGGACCTCGGTCTGCGGGTGCTCGCGCAGCCGCAGCAGCAGGTCCCGCCACGGTTGCGCCCAGCCGTAGCCGGCGCCGGCCCGGACCAGCGCCACCGCGAACAGGCCACCGGCCAGGTCGCCACGTCCCGCCAGGCGGGCCACGACCGTGCGCAGCCCGGCGGGGTCCTCGGCGATCAGGTCGCGCTGGCGGGCGCCGACCTGCTCGGCGGTGCGGACCGCGACGACCGGCCGGTCCGCGCAGAGGCCGGCGACCTCGTCGAGGTTGTCCAGGCGGCCCAGCCCGACCAGGGCCGCCGCGCCGATCCCGGTATATCCGGGCCGGGCGGCCAGCCACCGGGCCGCGGCCA
>NZ_JBEZZB010000282.1:0-8136 GCF_040638955.1 Actinoplanes sp. NPDC024001 | reverse complement strand
CTCGTCCCAACCCTGCACCTGCTCAACCGTGACCACGTCCGGGAAACGATCCAGAACTACTCGAAGTAGTGATCCGCCGTAGCAGTACTAGGCCGGGCCGTAGCCGATGCGACCTACGCGGCGCGGGATACCAGCCCGAGCTACGGCTGGACAGGTTGAAAGGACAGGTTGGGCCGTAGCTGGCACGGCCTACGAAGGGCTGGTTAGCGGCATGGACTACGGCTAGGTAGGCGGGAAGCGGGCCCGCCAGGACCAGGAAATGCAGGGTGAGGCCTGCGAGTAGGTTGTCAGCCGGTGTTGCACAAGCCGCGGCGGTGCCGTCGACCGTGGTGAGCAGGGCGCGCGTTTCGGGCCGCCGAATCAAGCCGACGACGAGCTGATGGAGGCCAACGAAGCTGGCGACGAACTGGCGGAAGCCCATTGCAGGCGGGAGCCGGCGGCGAGCTGGTGGAAGTTCACCCGGGGCCGGCGGGAGCCGGCGGCGAGCTGGCGGAGGCCAGCGAAGCTGGCGACGAGCCGGCGGCGAGGCACCCAGCGCAACCACCGGCAGCGGGGGTGCGGGTGGCGAAGCCCCCGCTACGCGCGACGAAGTCGCGCTGAGAATGACGAGCGCCCCCGGTCCGCGGTTTGTGCGGACAGGGGGCACCCAAAGCTCGTGGGCGATACTGGGATCGAACCAGTGACCTCTTCCGTGTCAAGGAAGCGCGCTCCCGCTGCGCCAATCGCCCTGGTATTGCCTCTGCGAGGTGGAGACGGGATTTGAACCCGTGTACACGGCTTTGCAGGCCGTTGCCTCGCCTCTCGGCCACTCCACCGAGGTGGCCCCGTGTGGCGGGCCGCTTCGAGCGGACGACGGGATTCGAACCCGCGACCCTCACCTTGGCAAGGTGATGCGCTACCAGCTGCGCTACGTCCGCGTGTCTCCGGGCTTCCCCGGCGACGGAGGAAACATTAGCTTGTCCGCGATGCGCACGCCAACCCGGGGTACCCCGGCGTGTCGTGACCTGGGGTGACGGCTGCGGCGAAGATAGAGCGATGGAGATCCGGCAGATTCCGGCCGCTGAGCGGCCGGCGACGATGTTCCCGCTGCAGGCGTACGCGTTCAAGTCCTCGCCCTGGTCGCCGGCGGAGGTGGAGACGTATCGGCAGAAGATGCGGTTCTTCGAGACGGCCGTCAACCTGATCGCTGAGGAGGACGGCGTCACACTGGCGGGGGTGGCCGCGCTGCGGATGCGGCAGAACGTGCGCGGGCTGGTGCATGACATGGCCGGTGTGGCGTCGGTCGCCACGCACCCGTCGGCTCGCCGGCGCGGGCTGGTTCGGGCGCTGCTGGCCCGGCTGTTGCCGCAGATGCGGGACGAGGGGTGTGCGGTGAGCGCCCTCTACCCGTTCCGGCCCAGCTTCTATGCCAAGTTCGGGTTTGTCGGGATCCCCGTGCGGCGCACCGCATCGTTCGCGCCGGAGGGGCTTTCCGAGCTGCTTCGCGCCGATCTGCCCGGTGAGGTGGAGCGGCTGCCGATGCGGGACGGGTTCGAGGCGTTCGACGGCCTGACCCGGCGGCTGCTGGGGCAGCGGCACGGGTTCGCGGTCTTCGACGAGACACGGACGGCCGGGTTCCGCGACGACCAGGTCTGGGTGGCGATCGCCCGGTCCGGCGGTGAGGTGGTCGGCGCCCTGCGGTACCGGATCGACCGGCACGGCGGTGACCTGATCGGTGAGGAGCTGCTCAGCACCGGCTCGCTCGGCCGGGCGCTGCTGCTGCAGTTCCTCGCCCGGCACGTCGACCAGGTGGCCCGGATCGTGCTGCGGGTCGGCACCGACGACGTGCCCGAGCTGTGGGGCACGGACCTGTCGGCGGTCACCGAGGGGCGGGTGGACTATCCGCGGGACAACGCCCCGATGGCGCGGGTGCTCGACCCGATCGAGGTGCTGACCCGCGGGCTGGGCGACGTGAAGGACGCGGCCGGCCCGCTGGGAACGCTCTTCCCGCGCCGGATGCCGTACCTGTTCGCCGACTTCTAGAAGAAAGCCCGGCTTCCAGGAGAAGCCGGCCGCCAGAAGAAGCCGGCCGCCAGAAGAAGCCGACCTCCAGGAGAAACCCGGCCGCCAGGGAAAACCGGCCTCTAGGCAGCGACGGGCAGCCCCGGCGAGGTGAAGGCCCGCCCGTCATCGGTCACGACCGCCGACTCGTAACCGTCGGCGACCCGCTTGGCCAGCCAGCCGAGGCCCGCCTCACCCATGGCGAGCGCCGCGGTGGCGTACGCATCGGCGACGGCCAGGTCGGGACCCACGACCGTGACCGATCGCAGGCCGCTCGCGGCCTGCCCGGTCCGGGGGTTGAAGACGTGCGCGCCGCGCTCGTAGGTGCCGGAAGTGGCCACCGCGCCGTCGGTCAGTTCGAGCACCCAGCTGAGCTTGTCCGCCTCCCAGGGGTGCCGGACGCCGACCCGCCACGGCCGGCCGCCAGGGCCGGCGCCGCGCATCCGGATGTCGCCGCCGGCGCCGATGTAGTGCCGCTGCGAGCCAGCGGCGGCGAGCCGCTGCGAGGCCACCTCGACGGACCAGCCCTTGACGTAGCCGGACGGGTCGAGCGGTCCGCCGGCGTGGGCGTCGAAGTATCCGTCGGTGTCGCGCCACAGGTCGGCGCAGCGGTCCAGGACCAGGCGCAGGTCGGCCGAGCAGTCCGCCAGCTTCAGCTCACCGCGGCGGAACCGGCAGACCTCGCTGTCCTCCCGGTACGTGCTGAACCGGGCCTCGACCTCGTGCAGCCAGGCGCAGGTCGCGGAGACGAGATCCGCCAACTCGGAAGGGGGGAGGTCGTCGGCCAGTTCGATGCTGACGACCGTACCCATGACCTGCTCGACGTGGCGCACGAACCTGGACCCTACGCGCCTGCCTTGTCCAGCGCAGCCTGGAGCGACTCGACGTAGGACTGGCTGGTGAAGGTGGCGCCGCTGACCGCGTCGACGTCGGCGCTCTGCGCCTTGAGGGTGGCCTGGCTGAGCTTCTCCACCGCGTTCGGGTTGATGGTGCCGCTGAAGCCGTTGTCCGGGTACGTCGCGTCGGCCGCGGTGACCTTGCCACCGCCGACCTTGATGGTGACCTGGACGGTGCCGTACGGGTTCTGCACGGCCTTGCCCTTGTAGCTGCCCGCCTTGAGGCCGGCCTCCTCCTCCGCCTCGGGCTTCTTCTCCGCCTCCTTCTTCTTCGAAGGCTTCTTGGTGGCCGACGGAGAAGGCTCCACGGCCTCGGGCTCGGACTGCTCCTGGGCGACCGGGGCGGCGGCCACCGGCGCGTCCGGCGGCTGCACGCTCAGGCGCACCCCGAGGATCAGGGCCGCACCGGTGAGGGTGCCGACGGCTGCTGCGGTACTACGTCGCATCGCTGGAGACTCCTAACGGGGGTCAGAACTCGAACGGGTCGAGGTGGAGCTGGCTGTCCGGCACGTCGAGCTGGCGCAGGGTGTCCACCGCGGCGTTGACCAGCCCGGGCGGGCCGCACAGGTAGACGTCACGCCGGTTCACGTCCGGCACCAGGCCGCGCAGCCCGTCGGGGGTGAAGAGCCGGCGGGGACCCGGGTCGGTGCGGGACCCGACGATGTAGCGCACCCAGGCGTCCCGCTGCTCGGCCAGGTCCTCCAGCTCGGCGCGGAAGACCAGCTCGTCGGGGCGGCTGGCCCGGTAGATCACGATGGTGTCCGGCGGCATGTCCTCCAGCAGCGCGCGGATCGGCGCGATGCCGCTGCCGCCGGCGATGAGCAGGGCCCGCCGCCGGGTCCGGCGCTGCGCGGTGAACGTGCCGAACGGCCCCTCGGCCCAGACCGGGGTGCCGGGCCGCATGGTGGCCAGCTTGCGGGTGTGCCCGCCGGCGATGGTCACGGTGAGCCGCAGCCACTGCGAGTTGGGGGCGGCCGAGAGCGAGAACGGGTGCGACTGCCACCAGCCGTTGGCGGTCAGGAACCGCCACCGCATGAACTGGCCGGCCTGCGCGGGCAGCTTGTCCAGCCGCTTGCCGTCGATGTAGATGGAGAACGTGTTGGCGCCCTCGCCGACCACCTCGGCGACGGTGAACCGGTGCCGGGCGTTGAGCCAGAGCGGCTCGACGACCCGGCCCCAGATCAGCGCGGAGAGGGTCAGGCAGCCGAGGGCGGGCCAGAAGACCGAGGCGAACTTGCCGCTCATGTCGGCGCCGGCGGCGATCTGGTGGCCGTAGCCGAGCAGCAGCACGCCGTAGCTGGTCAGGTGGATCAGGTGCCACAGCTCGTACGGCAGGCGGTTGCGCATGAACCGGATCGAGACGACCGCGATCAGGACCAGCATGCCGGTCGCCACGGTCGCGCTGATCATCTCCGGGAACGTGGTGATCACGGTCCAGGCCTGGTCGACGACGCCGGTGTCGGCGGTGAGCGCGTAGCCGTAGACGATGAAGACGACGTGCGCGACCACCGAGGCGAGCAGGGTGGTGCCCAGCCAGCGGTGCCAGATCAGCAGGTCACGGGAGCCGACCCACTCCTCCAGCCAGGAGACCCGGCTCATCATCAGCAGCTGGATGAAGAGCAGATAGCCGCCGATCAGGCCGGTGACCCGCCCGGCGGCAAGCATCAGGCTGGTGGTGTCGCTGACCGCGCCGGCCTGGGTGTTGAAGAGCCAGAGCGCGATGCTGGTCGCCAGGCCGGAGAAGAACAGCAGGACGGTGAGGAGCCGGTTTCCGCTGGTCGCCTCGGCCGGCGGCCGGTCGTCCTCGGGGATCGGCACCCCGGTGCCGGCTTTCCAGCCGGTCGGGTCGGTCAGCGATTCGACGACGATGTCGCCGCGCCGATAGGGATCGGCCGGCTGGTACTGCGGGTACTGCCCGGACGCCGCCTGCGGCCACTCCGGCATCGGATCGTCCCAGCCGGGCCGGGTGTCCTCCCGCAGACTGGAGAAATAGCCGTCGTCGTCGGGCAGCTCGCGCTGGTCCTGGAAGGCCGGAATGGCCAAGGTCCTCACCTGCTCAGCAGTCGTCGTACGGCGGTCGTCAAAAACCTGTACGCGCACGGCGGCCGGTTGGCTCAACGTGAGCCGGAAAATTCCGAGCGCCGGGACCGGGATAGGTTCTGCGGGTGCGTTCCGAAGATGTGGTCACGGTGGTCGGTCTCGGTGCCGGTGGTTGGCCTGACCTTTCCGCCACCAGCCGGAGCGCTCTCACCGCCGCCGAGGTGGTGTTCGGCAGCATCCGCCAGCTCGACCTGCTCCCGGCCGAGGTCACCGCGCGCCGGGGGGCGTGGCCGTCGCCGCTGGTGCCGGCGTTGCCCGGGCTGATCTCGGCGGAAGCCGGCCGGACCGTCTGCGTGCTCGCCAGCGGCGATCCGATGTTCCACGGGATCGGCACGACCCTGGTCCGGCTGCTCGGCGCGGAGCGGATCCGCGTCCTGCCGCACCCGTCGTCGGTGTCGCTGGCCGCCGCCCGGATGGGCTGGGACCTCGCCACGACCGACGTGGTGAGCTTGGTCACTGCCCCGGTCGCGACGGTCGGCCGCTGGCTCAACCCGGGACGGCGGATCCTGATCCTGTCCGCGGGCGCGCAGACCCCCGCCGAGGTGGCGGAATTCCTCGCGGCGAGCGGTTACGCGGAAGCGGAGATGACCGTTCTGGAGCAGCTGGGCGGCCCCGCCGAACGGGTCGTGACGGGCTGGGCCGGCGGCGAGGTCGACCCGCTCAACGTGATCGCGGTCGAGTGCGGTGACGGGCCGTCGTCCGCCACGCTGGCCGGGCTGCCCGACGAGGTCTATGCCGGCGACGGCCAGCTCACCAAGCGGGAGGTTCGCGCGGTGACCCTGGCGGCGCTCGCCCCGGTGCCCGGGCAGCTGCTCTGGGACGTCGGGGCCGGATCCGGCAGCATCGGCATCGAGTGGATGCGCAGCCACCCCGCCTGCCGGGCGATCGCCGTCGAGTCGTCCGCCGAGCGGGTGGCCACGATCTCGGCCAACGCGGCGTCGCTCGGCGTACCCGGGCTGCGGGTGGTGCACGGCCGCGCGCCGGAGGTGCTGGACGGCCTGCCGGCCCCTGACACGATCTTCATCGGAGGTGGCGTGACCCGCGACGGAGTGCTGGATGGCTGCCTGGCCGCGCTGTCCCCGGGCGGCCGGCTGGTGGTCAACGCGGTCACCGTGGAATCGGAGGCGGTGGTGGCGGCGGCCTACGCGAAACTCGGCGGCGACCTGACCCGGATCACGGTGCAGCGCGGCTCCCCGGTGGGTGGTTTCACCGGCTGGCGGTCGTTCATGCCGGTCACCGTCTGGTCGGTGGTGCCGCGATGACGGTGCACTTCATCGGCGCCGGACCCGGCGCCGCTGACCTGATCACGCTGCGCGGGCACCGGCTGATCGCCGCCTCGCCGGTCTGTCTCTACGCCGGCAGCCTGGTCCCGGAGGCCCTGCTCGAAGCGTGCCCGCCCGGCGCCCGGCTGGTGGACACCGCGAAGCTGACCCTCGACGAGATCATCGGTGAGATGGTCGCCGCCCACCGGGACGGGCTGGACGCGGCCCGGCTGCACTCCGGTGACCCGTCGGTGTTCAGCGCGGTCGCCGAGCAGATGCGCCGGCTCGACGCGGCCGGGGTGCCCTACGACGTGACGCCCGGCGTGCCGGCGTTCGCGGCGGCGGCCGCCTCACTCGGACGCGAGTTCACCGTGCCCGAGGTGGCGCAGACGGTGATCCTGACGCGTACCGCGGAACGCGCCACCGCGATGCCACCCGGCGAGGACCTGGCGACGCTCGGCGCCAGCCGGGCCACCATGGTGCTGCACCTGGCGGTCCAGCGGATCGACGCGGTGGTGGCCGACCTGGTCGGCAACTACGGCGCGGACTGCCCGGTCGCGGTGGTCGCCCGGGCCAGCCGGCCGGACGAGCTGATCGTCCGCGGCACGCTCGCCGACATCGCGGCCCGGGTGAAGGAAGCCGGGATCAAGCGCACCGCGGTGATCGTGGTCGGGGCGGCGCTGACCGCCGGGCAGTTCCCGGACAGCCACCTCTACTCCGCCGGCCGCTGCCGGTCGTGACGAAACGGATCCTGCTGCTCGGCGGCACCACCGAGGCGCGCCGGCTAGCCGGGCTGCTGGTGGCCGACGGGCACCGGGTGACCACCTCGCTCGCCGGGCGCACCAGCGAGCCGCTGCGGCCGGCCGGTGACGTGCGGATCGGCGGGTTCGGCGGGGTGGACGGGCTGGTCGCGCACCTGCGGGACGAGCGGATCGACGTGCTGATCGACGCCACCCATCCGTTCGCGGCGACCATCACCCGCAACGCGGTGGCGGCGAGCGGTGCTTCGGGCGTACCACTGCTGATCTTGCGCAGGCCGGGCTGGACCGCCCGGCCGGGCGACGAGTGGCACCGGGTCGCGTCGCTCGCCGAGGCCGCCGCCCGCGTCGCGGAGCTGGGGCGCCGGGTGTTCCTGACCACCGGGCGGCAGGAGTTGGGCGCTTTCGCCGATGTGGACTGTTTCGTCCTGGCCCGGTCGGTGGAGCCGCCGGGCACGCCGGCGCCGCGCGACCTGACGGTCGTGCTCGACCGGGGGCCGTTCACGGTCGAGAGCGAGCGGCAGCTGATGCTCGATCATCGGATCGATCTGCTGGTCACGAAGGACAGCGGCGGCTCGGACGCGAAACTGGCCGCGGCCCGGGCGCTCGCGATTCCGGTGCTGATGGTGGATCGCCCCGCCCTGCCGGCCGGTCCCGTCTCGTCGACGCCTGAGGAGATCTTGGCGGCTCTCCGCCGGCTTTCTTGATCGGTACGCGTTCTCCATGGCTCTGGGCCTCCCGCGCGAGCCGGCAGCGGGTCCGGGCCTTCACCGCGACCGCCGGGCGTGAGCACGGATGGCGCAGAAATTTGACATCCCAGAGTGACCACTTCGGTGCGAGGCTCGAATCATGTCGGTCCGCGCGCTGCATGCCGAGCTGAACGCTGTGCGTGCGCTGGTCGCCGACGGCCTGGCCGAGGTGACCGGCGCGGCCGACGATCCGGGCCAGTTCTGGATTCGCTCGGCGTGCGCGCGCCTGACCGCGCTCGACCGCGTTCTGATCGAGGCCGCCGGCGGGCTGGCCGTGCCGGTGCAGGCCGCCGCGGCGACGGTCGTCTCGTTCGGCGCGGTCGCGCTCGCC
>NZ_JBEZZB010000281.1:0-8176 GCF_040638955.1 Actinoplanes sp. NPDC024001 | reverse complement strand
ATCGCTTCTTTCCCACACTCTCCATGATGCTGGACATCCTCCCGGAGACCCCAGGTCCCCTGATCTTGGATGTCCGTCAAAACGGGGCAGGCCCAACCAACCTCGGCATCCGCTACAGCGACGTCGGGCGCCGCACCGACGCTGTCACAGCCTCCGAAGAAGCCGTCGGCATCTACCGCAGGCTCAGCACCGCCAACCCTGCCTTCCTTCCCGACCTCGCCAGCGCCCTTACCAACCTCGGCGTCAGCTACAGCGGAAGCGGACGCCGCACCGACGCCATCCCACCCACCGAAGAGGCCATTGCGATTTACCGCAAGCTCAGCACTGACAACCCCGCCTTTCTCCCTAACCTCGCGGGCGCCCTCAACAACCTCGGTGTCAGCTACAGCGAGGTCGGACGTCGCATCGACGGCATCACGGCCACCGAAGAAGCAATCGGCATCTACCGCAAACTCAGCGCCCAGAACTCCGCCTCCCTCCCCCACCTCGCCACAGCCCTCACTAACCTCGGCACCCGTTATAGCGACTTCGGACGCCTCAGCGACGCGATCACAGCCACCGAAGAAGCAATCGGCATCTACCGCAAACTCAGCGCCCAGAACTCCGCCTTCCTTTCCAAGCTCGCGGGCGCTCTCCACAACCTCGAACGCCACTACATGCAAGCCGGCAACAGTGCCGCCACAGAGGTCGAGTGGCACCGCTCACTTTCCGACGCCGCCCCGGAGGCAGGCGCCTTTCTTCTACTCAACCGAGCGAGATCCGCTGAACTTGGAGAAACGCGGGTCATTTCCTGGTTGACCGCGGGGTTGGCTCACTCCAGGGATATCCCCGTCTTAACCACCGCCCTACGACACCAGGCACGGCGTCACCGGACGCATGATCCCGATCGGTTCGACGGCGTGTGGCTCAAACAGGAGGGTGAACTCCCCGCCTGGCTGACTGTCGATCCGAAACTCGTCGAGACAGCACGGTCATGGGTCACCACGTCGACCTATACCGAAGAGCACGATCACCTCGTCAGACACGCGGCATTGCTCGACTCGACAGCCGACGCCGCGCTCGCCGAAGCGCTCTTGGACGTCGAAACCTCGGAATCTCAGCGGTACCTGGACCTGCGGGACGATGCCCGAGTTCACGGCGTTGCTGCTGCCTATCGCCCTCTGCTGGTGTTCGAGTTGGCCGTCGCGTTCGCCAACGCGGAACCTTCAGCGCAGTCAACGCTGCTCGCCGAGCATCGTGACGATTTGCTGTCGGATATCGCCTGGGAATCACTTGCCAGACTCGCCGAGGAGGACGATACCGGGATCTACGCGCGGGCCGATGCTGTCCTTGCCCTCGCTCACCTCGATCAAGCCGAGCCCGCACTCGCTGCCCTCGCCGAACCCGAGACGTTCCCGCAACTGCTCGCTGAGATCGCCGAGCGGCCCGACGCGTCAGCCCTCGACTCCACCGCATTCCTGGCCCGCAGCGTCGCCGTCTCCCTCGAATCCACCGCCGACGCCGATTTCTACGTTGCTGTCGCTGCGGCTCTCGCCGACGATCTCGACGATGCCGTCCAAACCCTCACCGCAGCGCGTCGTCAGACCCCGGACCGGACCACGTACTGGATCAACCGGCTCGCCGGAATCGGGCAAGTGCACCCCGAAGTCCTGCGGCTGATCGCCACCCTCACCGCCCCGCTCGACGAGAACCCGGAGCCGCACGTTGACCAGCCCTACTGATCTCGTTGTCGTCCTCCCCGGCATCCTCGGCAGCACGCTGCGCCACCGCGGCAAGCTGGTCTGGTCGCCGTCCGCCCGCTCCGCCGTGCAGGCCGTCAAGACCTTCGGCGGCTCGATCCGCGACCTGCTCCTGCCCGACGATATCGGCGACGACCACCCCGGCGACGGCGTCGAGCCTGACGGCCTCATGCCCGATCTGCACGCCCTCCCCGGCATCTGGACCCCGGTCAAAGGCTACGACCGCCTGATCGGCCGGCTCCGCTCACTCGGCTACCGGGAGCCCACAGACGACGCCACACCCGGCAACCTGATCCTGTTCCCCTACGACTGGCGGCTTTCCAACCGCTACAACGCCCGCCGCCTGGCCACCGTCATCGAGCCGGCCCTCCACCGGTGGCGCGAGCAGGGCGGACGATTCGCCGACGCGCAGGCAGTACTTGTTTGTCACTCGATGGGCGGCCTGATCGCCCGCTGGTATGTCGAACACTGCGGCGGCGCCGAGACCACCCGCAAGGTCGTCACCTTCGGCACCCCCTACCGCGGCGCCGCCAAAGCCCTGGAACAGCTGGTCAACGGCGTACGCCGGGGTGTCGGCCCGATCGGCCTGGACCTGACCGCCCTGGTCCGCAGCATGCCGTCGATGTATCAGCTGCTGCCCGAGTACGCCTGCCTGGAACACGACGGCGGCCTCGCGAAGACCACCGAGATCACCGTGCCGGAGCTCAGCACCAGCAAGATCGCCGACGGCATGCGCTTCCACACCGAACTCGCCCAGGCCGAGTCACACCGTCAGGCAAGCCTCACCACCACCCACGCGATCATCGGCATCCAACAGCCGACCAGCACCACAGCCCGGCTCTCCGGCCGCCGGGTCGAGATGGTGGAGACCTATCAGACCGAGAATCTGTACGGCGACGCCACCGTCCCGATCGTCGCCGCCACCCGGGCCGACGTCCCGATGGACAGCCCTCTGCTGCGCCGCGTCCCCGACCAGCACGGCAATCTGCAACGCAACCCCGCCGCCCTGGACGAGCTCGAAGGCATCCTCACCGCGCGGCCGATCGACGTGCGGGCGCCCTACTCGGTCGACCTGCGGGTGGACATCCCCGACCTCGCGCTGGCCGGTGAGCAGCTGCTCGTCGACGTCGCCACCGCCGACGGGCGCCCGCACAGCGTCCGGATCACCGTCACCGACGAGAACAACCGGATCGTCGACTCCCGGGTCACCCAAGTCCCGGCCGGCGCCCGGGTCACCGCCGTGCTCGACGATCAGCCGCCGGGCGCGTACGCGATCGCTGTCTCTGGAATCTCGCCCAGCTCCCCGCTGGCGCCGGTCAACGGCGACGTCCTCATCTGGGGTTGAGATCGACCTGGTAGAGGCAGCTGCGATAGACCGGCCGGTAGCCCAGCTCGTCGTTGATCCGCCGCATCCCGGTGTTGCTGTCGGCGGTGTCCGCGAGCAGCCCGGAAAGCCGGGGGAACCGAACCCGGGAGAGCGTGATCGCCTCCGCCTTCATCCAGCGCGCCAGACCGCGGCCGCGATGTTCCGGCAGCACCCCGGTGCCGTAGTGCTGCCCGTCGCCGGTGCCGTCACCCGGCACCACCAGCTCGGTGAACCCGGCGATCTCCCCACCGTCGGTGACCGCCGCGGTCGTGCACAGGATCTCGCCGCGCCGGGCGACCGCATCGGCGATCGCGTGCAGCCGGGCCACGTCCCACGGCTGCGGGGTGTAGCCGGCGTCGTCCATCGGCATGTCGTCCATGGCCCGGCGGGACCGGGCGAACGTTTCCGCCAGCTCGTCCGGGACCGTGCCCTCCCAGTGGACCAGCCGGTATCCGGAGACCGGCCGGCCCACCGAGACGTTGTCGTCCAGCGACAGCCGCGTGTAGGTCAGGGCGAGCACCCGCCGCAGCCCGCGGGCCCGGCAGAAGGCGTCGCCTTCGCTGTCCTCATGGACCGCTTCGGTGAGGACGCCGTCCAGCTTCAGGCCGGTCGCCGCCTCGGTGACAGCGTCCAGCAGTCGGGTGCCGACGCCGGCGCGGCGTTCCGCCGGGTGCACCCGCAACTCCAGGTCGGCGACACCGCCGGAGGCCGGCACTCGCAGGAAGGCGGTACCCAGCGGGCGGCCGTCGTCTCCGGCGGCCAGCCAGGCCAGACGGTGGCCGGACGCGCTGGTGGCCGGGTCGGTGAGCGGCGTGATGCGAACGATCATGGCTAGATTGTGCCGTCCGCGCGTCAGACGGTCCGCGGGGCCGGTGCTGATGCCATCATGCTCGGATGCGAGCGTCGGTGGCGGTGGTGTACGAGATGGTGTCCGCCGTGGACCCGGCCGACAACCTGGAGGCCGAGCACCTGGCGCACGCGCGGACCTGGCTGCATGACACCGACGACGTGTTCCGGCGGGTCAAGCCGGCCACGCCCGACCAGCACCTGGTCTCCTACGTGGTGCCGGTCGACCCGGCCACCGGCTCGGTGCTGCTGGTCGACCACGTCAACGCGGGGCTGTGGCTGCCGCCGGGCGGGCACGTCGAGGTCGACGAGCATCCGGCCGTCACCGCCGCCCGGGAGGCGGCGGAGGAGCTCGGCGTGAGCGCGGCGCCCGCCGAGACCCCGCTGTTCCTGACCGTCACCCGAACGGTCGGCATGGACGCCGGGCACACGGACGTGAGCCTGTGGTTCGTACTCGATCTGCGCTCCGATCAGACCTTGACCCCGGACCAGGGCGAGTTTCACGCGGTGCGCTGGTGGACGCCGGCCGAGCTGCGCTCGGCCGATCCGGCGCGCTTCGATCCGCATTTCTTCCGGTTCCTGACAAAACTGCAGCGGCGTACGGCGCTCAGCGCCTGACCCGATAGGTGAGGTGGGTGACGCCTCTGCCCACGATGACGTCGGGGTCGGCGAGCCGCACCGGGGCGACGGTCAGCCCGCCGAAGAGGCTGACCCCCTCACCGAGCAGCACCGGCACCAGCGAGACGCGGATCTCGTCGAGCAGCCCCGCGTCCAGGTACTGCCGGGTCAGCGTCGGCGTGGACACCGCGACGGTCAGGTCACCGGCCTGCGCCTGAGCGGCCTCGAGGGCGGCCATCGGATCGGGATAGAACGTGGTCGCCGAGTCCTCCCGCGGCCACCCGTGCGGAACGTCGTGGCTGACCACGAAGACCGGGCAGCCCGCCGGATGCCGGCCACCCCACCCGTCGGTCTCGTCGAACAGCCGCCGCCCGCAGATCAGCGCCCCGCACAGGCTGAGCGCCGGCCGCAGAAACCGCGCGCTGGCCTCGGTCACATGAAACGTCCACCGCGGGTCCGCGCTGCGAATCTCCACGTTCCCGTTCTGGTACCAGCCGAACAGTTCCGCCACGCCGTCGTTCTCATCCGCCACGAACCCGTCCAGCGACATGGACAGGGCGGCGACAACCTGGCCCACGGCGCACCTCCGTTCCGGGGCTTCCCCCGCAGAGTGGCCCCTCCGAGCTCCCGCGGGCAAGGCGCCGAGCATGAATGAAGGTGAGATGGTGCAGGTGGGCGAATCAGCCGCCCGCGACGAACGGAGCTGATCCCGGTGGACGCGAATATGGTCGTCTCAACAGCGGGCGTGGTCATCGCTCTTGCCGCACTCGGCTTGACGGTTCACCAGGCGCGCCTGACACGCGCGCACAACCGCCTTTCGGTGCGGCCGGTGCTCGATTTCGAGGAGACCTTCCAGCCCGAACAGCGCGCCGGTCTCCGGCTGCGAAATGTCGGCCTCGGCCCAGCCGAGATCATCTCAGGCAGGATCTGGCTGGACGGCCGTGAGCGCGAGGAACCCTCACCGCAACGTTAGGTAACTCCACAGCGGATCGCAGGGTGTGCCGCCGGGGAGTTGAACCCCGAACCCGCTGATTAAGAGTCAGCTGCTCTGCCTGTTGAGCTAGCGGCACGAAGTGTCGCCGAGTGGGATCGAACCACTGGCCTCCGCCTTATGAGGGCGGCGCTCTGGCCTACTGAGCTACGGCGACGCTTGACGGGCGCGGAGAGCGAGAGATTCGAACTCTCGGCAGCGGCATGCGCCGCTGCTGCGGATCAGCAATCCGCCGCCTTAGGCCGCTCGGCCAGCTCTCCTTGTGTTTCGTGGACCCGGCCGGGGTCGAACCGGCCACCTCCCGCTTGCAAGGCGGGCGCTCTACCAGATGAGCTACGAGCCCCTGCGTACCCGGAGCGCGATTCGAACGCGCACTTCCGCCGTTCTGAGCGGCGTGCCTCCTGCCAATTGGGCTACCCGGGCTGGAAATACACACAGTGCCCTCGGCGCGATTCGAACGCGCACCGTCCAGGTCCTCGGCCTGGTGCCTCTGCCGGTTGGGCCACGAGGGCAAGTGAAGAGTGGCTACCGGGGTTCGAACCCGGGACCTCCGCCATGGCGAGACGGCGCTCTTCCTGCTGAGCTACAGCCACATGTCGCGTCCCCGGAGAGATTCGAACTCACGACACCCGGATCCGTAATCCGGTGCTCTATCCACTGAGCTACGGGGACATGTGTGCGATCCGCTGTGGAGTTGTCAAAGAAAACGAGAAACGCCGCCCGTTCCGGTCAGGAAGGGCGGCGCGAGGATCACCGGAGAGATCCGGTCAATCGCGCCACCGACGCAGCTTTCGGCTGCCCAGAGCAAGAGAGCTGCCCAGAGCAAGAGAGCTGCCCAGAGCAAGAGAGCTGCCCGAAGCGAGAGAGCTGCCCAGAGCACGGGCAGCGAGGGAAAGGCCGGCAAGCGTCGACTGTCGCGACATCATCGTGCCTCTCCCCTCTTTCCGCTCGGTCGGTGTTGATGAAGAAGTTAGACCCGCACCCGATCACCGGCAATCGAATTAAACGCGATCTGTTTCGCCACATAGGCGGCGTCACGGCCGGCGCCCTGAATCATTGCCGAGGCGAGGGCGTACTGGAACAGCCATCCGACCAGGTAGAGGCCGGGATGGCCGGTTACGGCGCCGCGGTGGTGGTCCGGCTCGAAACCGAGCCAGCTCAGATCCGGGCGGTATCCGGTGCACCAGAGGACGGTCGCGGCCCGCGGCACGCTGCCGTCGGCGAGGACCGGCCGGCCGTCGCGCACCCCGGTGACGCGCGGGACCCGCACGACGCCGGCGGCGTCCAGGTCGGCGGGGCGGACCCGGATCAGCGGGCCGCCGTGTTCCAGGACGTAGGGGCGCAGCCGCCGGCCCGGCGGCGTGCGGACGGTCAGTAGATGCCGGAACGCGAAGAAGACCGGCGGGCAGAGCAGCGGCGTCAGGCGGCGGTCGATCCGCCAGGGCAGGTGCCCGGGATGCCGGCCGGAGAGCGACACCCGATGGGTACGGGACAGCTCCAGCGCGATGTCCGCCCCGGAGTTGCCGGCCCCCACCACGAGCACGTCACCGTCGCCCAGCTGGCCGGGGTGGCGGTAGTCCGCCGAGTGCAGTTGCCGGATTCCGGGGTCCAGCCCCGCGGCGAACTCCGGCACCCGCGGCACGTGGTCGTACCCCGTGGCCACGACCACGTTGCGGGCCGCGTACCGGGCCTGGTCCGTCTCGACCTGGAAGCCGGCGCCGTCGTTGCTCAGCCGGCGCACCGCAGCGCCGGTGCGCACCGGCAGCCGGAACTGTCGCGCGTAGTCCGCGAGGTAGTCGGCGAACTCGACGCGGGTGGGAAAGCTCCAGGCCGGAGCGGGGAACGGCCGGCCCGGCAGGGAGCAGTAGCGGGCCGGGGTGAACAGGCGCAGCGAGTCCCAGCGCTGCCGCCACGTGTCGCCGACGCGGGGCGCGGCTTCCAGGATGACGTGCGGGCGGCCGCGGCGGGTCAGGTGGTATCCGGTGGCGAGGCCGGCCTGCCCGCCGCCGACGATCACGGTCTCGATCTCTTCGACGGTCATCGGCTCAGCGTGCGCCGGCGCGCACGGTGCGCGCTTCGGCAGCATTACCCAAGCTGCCGGCCGGCGGCTGGGCAATTCAGACCAGGCGGTTCTCGTACGCGTACGCGGCAACCGCCGTCCGTGAGCCCACCCCGAGTTTGCCGAAGATGTTGCTGACGTGCCGGGCGACGGTCTTCTCGCTGAGCCGCAGCTGCCCGGCGATCTCCCGGTTGGTGCCGCCCTGGGCGAGCAGCCGGATCACCTCGAGTTCGCGGGAGGTGAGCCCGTGCGGTTCGGCCCGGCGCACCACCGGGGTGGCGCCGAGGCGGCGGAAGACCTGTTCGGCGGCGCCAAGTTCCATGTCGGCGGCGTCGTCGTCGCCGAGGTCGCGGCAGGCCACGCCGATCAGGGTCTGGCTGCGGGCCGCCTCGTACGGGGCTTCCAGGTCCCGCCACTGCCGGAAGCCCTCGCGCAGGGGCGGCAGCGCGGTGGCGGCCTCCCCGTTGGCGACCCGCACCGAGCCGGTGGCGTGGGCGGCCATCGCGGCGAGCGCGGTGGTGCCGTAGCGGGCGGCGACGGCGGTCAGCTCGGCGGCG
>NZ_JBEZZB010000280.1:0-8223 GCF_040638955.1 Actinoplanes sp. NPDC024001 | reverse complement strand
GGGCCGGTGCCGCTGGCGCTCACCAACCGGCCGGTCCCGGCCCGGCGGCCCGGCGCGGCGCCGGCCCGGGCGGGGCGATGCCCGCGGCGGCCAGCTTGCGCCTGCCGGACTCGGTGATCCAGTCGGTGGTCCAGGCCGGAGCCAGCACGGTCCGCACCTCCACCCTCTCGAACCCGGCACGCAGCAGCGCCGCCCGGATGTCCGCGCGGATGCTCTCCATCGCCGGGCACCCCGAGTACGTCGGTGTGATCGTCACCGTCACCGCCCCGTCGTCCTCCCGCACGTCGCGCACGACACCGAGCTCGGTGAGCGTGAGCATCGGCAACTCCGGGTCCACCACCGCCCCCACGACGCTCGCGGCGTCCGGCCCGGGCCCGGAAGCGGGAGCCGGCACGAAGCCCGGGTCGGGGTTGCACGCCGGACCGGCGATGAAAGCGGAACCGGCCAGGAATCCCGTGCCCTTCACCAGGCACCACCCGGGGTCGAGCGGGCCAGGCCCTGCATCTCGGCGAGGATCTCCGCCAGCGCGCCGGTGTGCTCACCGTCGCGCCCGAACGGCACAGCCGCGCCGCCGGCCGCCGGAGCGGGCACGTCGAGGGTCGCCGCTTCCAGCACCTGGGCGAGCACCGCGTCGAACTCGGCCCGCAGCGCTGCCGGATCGACTCCCACCCCGGCCTCGGCCAGGCGGATCTCGGCGGCGGCCGGGCGGAACAGCTCCCCGGCGGCCGGGACGATCGCCGCGACGGCCGCGGCCATGCGGGCGCGGGACAGCTCGGTGCCGTCGCCGAGGCGCACCACCCACTGCGCCGCGTAGTCGCGGTGGTAGGTGATCTCCTTGACCCCCTTGGCGGCGATCGCCGCCAGCATCGGGTCACGGGAGCCGGTCAGCCGGTCGAAGGCCGCCAGCCGCCACGTCGAGAAGACCAGCAGCCTGGCCACCAGGTGTGCGAAGTCCTCGTCGGCGCGCTCGGCCAGGCACACGTTGCGGAACTCGGCCGCCGGCCGCTGGAACGCCAGGGTGTCCTCGTCGCGGCCCCGGCCCTCGGCCTGACCGGCCCGGGTGAGCAGCAGCCGGGCCTGGCCGAGCAGGTCGAGGCCGATGTTCGCCAGGGCCAGCTCGTCCTCCAGCTCGGGTGAGCGGGTGAGCCACTCCTGCAGCCGGTGCG
This sequence comes from Actinoplanes sp. NPDC024001, assembly GCF_040638955.1. Lineage (NCBI taxonomy): Bacteria > Bacillati > Actinomycetota > Actinomycetes > Micromonosporales > Micromonosporaceae > Actinoplanes > Actinoplanes sp. NPDC024001. Next base: position 7,057 of record NZ_JBEZZB010000280.1, on the reverse strand, counting down.
ACATGATCAGCCCGTCGTCGCCGAGCATCAGGCAGTAGGCCGCCAGGTCGCCCGGGTCCACCCCGTCCGGCAGGGCGGTGTCGACCCCGGCGAGGGGATCGGCGAAGCCCGTCCCGTACGCCCAGCGAGCGTCGTCGTCATGATCGGTGAGCGCCCCGTAGGCGTCGTCGAATGCCATGGTCGCGGCCTCAGATGTGCGGAACCGAGTCGGGAATCGTGTAGTGCGTGGGATGCCGGTAGACCTTGTCGCCGCTCGGCTCGAAGAACGCCGGCTTCTCCGCCGGGTCGGTCGCCGCGATCTGGTCGGAGCGCACCACCCAGATGCTGACCCCCTCGTTGCGCCGGGTGTAGAGGTCACGGGCGTGGTGCAGCGCCATCTCGTGGTCGGCGGCGCGCAACGAACCGACGTGCACGTGGTTGAGGCCCCGCTTGGCCCGCACGAAAACCTCGAACAGCGGCCACTCGTGCCGGATCTCGCCACTCATGCTGTGCCTCCGTTGAGCATGCCCTCGCCCGCGACGCCGCAGCCCAGCGCGGCCGGGAGCCGCTCGGTGCAGCCGGTCATGCCGGGACTCCTGATCGTTTCGCCGCGTGGGCGGCGGCCGCCTCACGCACCCAGGCGCCGTCCTCGTCGGCCTCGCGCCGGCGGGCGATGCGCTGCCGGTTGAGCGGGCCGTCGCCGGAGATGACGCGGCGCAGCTCGTCCCAGTCGGGCCGGCCGAAGTCGTAGTGCTCACGCTCGGCGTTCCACCGCAGCGCCGGGTCGGGCAGGGTGACACCGAGCGCCTCGGCCTGCGGCACCGTCATGTCGACGAAGCGCTGGCGCAGCTCGTCGTTGGTGTGCCGCTTGATCTTCCAGGCCATCGACTGCGCGGTGTTCGGCGAGTCGGCGTCGGGCGGGCCGAACATCATCAGCGACGGCCACCACCACCGGTTCACCGCGTCCTGCACCATGTCGCGCTGGGCGGGGGTGCCGCGCATCATGGTCATCAGCAGCTCGTAGCCCTGCCGCTGGTGGAAGGACTCCTCCTTGCAGATGCGGATCATGGCCCGCGCATACGGCCCGTAGGAGCTGCGGCAGAGCGGGACCTGGTTGCAGATCGCCGCCCCGTCGACCAGCCAGCCGATCACCCCGACGTCGGCGAACGACCGGGTCGGATAGTTGAAGATCGACGAGTATTTCTGCCGGCCCTCGATCAGCCGCCGGGTCAGATCACCCCGGTCGGCGCCGAGGGTCTCGGCCGCCGAGTAGAGGTAGAGCCCGTGCCCCGCCTCGTCCTGCACCTTGGCGAGCAGGATCGCCTTGCGCCGCAACGTCGGCGCCCGGGTGATCCACTCGCCTTCCGGCTGCATGCCGATGATCTCGGAGTGCGCGTGCTGCGCGATCTGGCGGATCATCGTGCGGCGATAGCCCTCCGGCATCCAGTCGGCCGGCTCGACCCGCTGGTCGCGCTCGATGGTCTGCGTGAAGGTGTCGGCATCGGTCATGACTGCTCCGGGGCGGGAACGTGGCGGCGCGACTGCAGGGTGAAGAACCGGCCGGTGACGAACCACTCGTCGGTGAGGGCGGCGGTGGCCGCCGGGTTGGCGCCGGTGCCGTGCAGGTCGCTGAAGGCCGCCGTCTGGTTGACGAAGACGCCGCCGGTGAGGTTCTCCGAGAGGTGGATGCCGGCGTCGAGCGCCGCCTCCCGGGCCGCGGCCAGCACCTGCGGCGACGTGGAGTGCACCAGGGCGCTGAGCGCGCCGTGGGCCCGGACCGTCTCGGTGAAGACGCGCAGGCTGTGCTCGGTCGACTCGGTGGTGATGAGGAACGAGACCGGGCCGAACCACTCGCGGGTGTAGGTCTTCTCGTCGGCAGCGTCGAGCCGGGTCACCACCGGGGTGCGGATGACCGCTCCCGGGTATTGCTCGTCGGCGACGGCCGTGGACGGGTGGATCACGCCGGGGGCCGCCGAGGCCTCGGTGAGCCGGCCGAGCACACCGTCGTTGACGATCGCGCCGAGGGTGCCGGCCGCCCGGCGCGGGTCACCGAGCAGCTTGTCGAGGGCGGCGGCCAGGTCGGCGCCGAACTCCTCGGGGCGGCGGTGGCCGGCGTCGGTCTCGATGCCGTCGCGCGGGACCAGGATGTTCTGCGGGGTGGTGCACATCTGTCCGCTGTAGAGCGAGAGCGAGAACGCCAGATTGCGCAGCAGGCCCTGGTAGTCGGCGGTGGAGTCGACGATCACCGTGTTGAGGCCGGATTTCTCGGTGTAGACCACCGCCTGCCGGGCGTTCGCCTCCAGCCAGTCACCGAAGTCGCTGGAGCCGGTGAAGTCGACGACGCGCACGTCGGGGTGGGTGGCGAGGGTGGCGGCGATGCCGTCGCCCGGCTCCTCGGCGGCCAGCGTCACCACGTCGGGGTTGAGCCCCGCCTCGGCGAGCACCTCCCGGCAGATCTTGACAGTGATGGCGAGCGGCAGCACCGCGCCGGGGTGCGGCTTGACGATCACCGGGTTGCCGGCGACCAGGCTGGCGAACAGGCCGGGATAGCTGTTCCACGTGGGGAAGGTGTTGCAGCCGATCACCACGGAGACGCCGCGGCCGACGACGGTCGCGTTCTTCTCCAGGTGCAGCGGGTCGGCGCCGCGCTGCGGCTTGGCCCACGTCGCGTAGGCCGGGGTGCGGGTGGTGGCGGAGAGCGCGCAGGCCACCGCCTCGAGGCCGCGGTCCTGCGCGTGCGCGCCACCCGCCTGGAAGGCCATCACGAAGGCCTGGCCGGTGGTGTGCTGCACGGCGTGCGCCATCTCGAAGCTGTGCGCGTTGATCCGGCGCAGGATCTCGGTGGCGATGCCGGCGCGGCCCTCGGGGCCGACGGCGCGCCAGGCCGGCGTGGCGGCCCGGGCCGCGGCGATCAGCGCGAGGGGATCGGCCTTCGGGTAGCTGATCCCGAGCTCCAGACCGTATGGCGAGCGCTCGGTGGACACGGTGCCCACGGCGCCCGGCACCTCGATCGGGAAGGGCTTGCCGAGGAGAGCGGTGAACGCCCGCTCACCGGCCGGGGCGGCGTCCTCCCCGTAGACCGACTTGCTGGGCGACTCCGGGAACGCCGACCAGTAGTCCCGGGCGGCGGCCGCCTCGACGGCGCGCGCGAGCAGCTCGCGATGGGTCTGGTAGAGCTCGGCAGGCTGAGTCATGCCTTCTATTTACCGTCCGAGCGGTCGGTAAATCAACCCCCGGCGGCGAGGATGGCATCGGGCAGTAGATTCGGTGACCATGCAGCCACGCCGCCGCGGCCGACCAGGCCACGATCAGGACGCCGTCCTCGCCGCCGCGGTCCGCCTGTTCAACGCGCACGGCTACGACGCCACCAGCATGTTCGACGTCGCCGAGTCGCTCGGCATCACCAAGTCGGCCCTCTACCACCACGTCAGCAGCAAGGAGCAGCTGCTCGAGATGGCGGTCGACCGGGCGCTGGGCGGCCTGGAGGAGGCCGCCGACGAGGTGCGCGCCCTGGCCGGCCCGGCCGGCGACCGGCTCGAACAACTGATCCGGCGCAGCGTGCTGGTCCTCGCCGCGCGCCTGGAGTTCGTCACCCTGCTGCTGCGCGTGCACGGCAACACCGAGGTGGAGCAGCGGGCGCTGGCCCGGCGCCGCGACTTCGACCGGATCGTCACCGACCTGGTGAAACAGGCGCAGGCCGAGGGCGGCATCCGCGCCGACGTCGACCCGGCGGTCGCCGCCCGCCTGCTCTTCGGCATGGTCAACTCGCTGGTCGAGTGGTACCGCCCGGATCGCGGCGACCCGGAGGCGATCGCCACCACGGTCGCCGCGCTCGCTTTCGAGGGCCTGCGGACGCGCTGAAGAAAGCACCACTGAAACCAGGGCCGGCTGGAGGAAAGCACCACCGGAAGTTCCGGAGTCTGAAATAAAGCGACTACTGTCGCTTTCCTGTCCGAGCACCCGGCAACCCCCGCCTAGCGTGGCCGCGACATGAGGGACCACGCTGCGAAGGGAAACCAGCATGCCGCGTCTCGGACACGGACGGCCCATCACCGAACAGGACGTCACGAACGCCCGCAACGACGTCGCCGAGGTCGCCACGCGATCCCGGCTCTCGTTCGCGCTCACCCCACCCGTCAGCACGCACAGCTTCGACCTGCTCTTCCCCACCCTGCAGGAGGACGAGGTCAACCTGCTCCCGGTGTCTCCCGGCACCCTGGCCGGCCTGAAGGCCCTGGGCGCCAGCATGGAGGACCAGGACACCCCGGGTGAGGACAGCCCGATCCCGGCCGCCTACACCTATCTCGGCCAGTTCATCGACCACGACATCACCCTGGAGGCCCAGCAGCCGGGATTCGGCTCCGGGACGGTGGCCGAGCTGCTCGACCCGGACATGCAGCCGCTGCCCCTGGCAGACATCCGCAACGCCCTGCGCAACCTGCGCACGGCCACCCTGGACCTGGACAGCCTGTACGGCCTGCCGGCGCCCCGGGTCGGTGACAAGCTCGGCATCGGACCGGTCTTCAACCTCGACGGCGAGGAGCCGCCGACGGTCCGCCCACCCGGTAAGTCCGACGACAACGACCTGCCGCGCGAGGGGCCGAGCGACGACATCACGCACGACCGGGCGGCGCTGATCGGCGATCCGCGCAACGACGAGAACCTCATCGTCTCGCAGTTGCACGTCGCCTTCCTCAAGGCGCACAACGCCCTGATCGACCAGGGGCTCCCGTTCACCGAGGCGCGCCGCGTGCTGCGCCAGCACTACCAGCACATCGTGGTGCACGACTTCCTGAAAAAGGTCGCGGATCCGGCCATCGTGGACGACATCGTCACCAACGGCAACCGCTGGTTCGACCCGCACGCGGACGCGTTCTTCATGCCGTTGGAGTTCGCGGTCGCCGGCTACCGGTTCGGCCACTCGCTGGTGCGCGGCACCTACGACTTCAACCTGAACTTCCCGGAGGCCGAGCTGGAGCAGCTCTTCACCTTCACCGCGCTCAGCGGCCAGCTGGGCGGCCTGCCGCGCCTGCCGGACAACTGGATCATCCAGTGGGAGCGGATCGTCGGCGACGACGGTCAGAAGACCCGCCGGATGGACACGAACCTCGCCCGCGTCGGGGGACGGGCGCTGTTCGCACTGCAGACGGTGGACGGCCAGAACGAGACGCCACAGCAGGCCGCCCAGCTGGCCGTGCGCAACCTCCTGCGGGGCTACCGGCTGCGGATGCCCACCGGGCAGGCGGTGGCGACCCTGCTCGACGTGCCGGTGCTGAGCAAGGACGACCTGATCGCGGTCGCCCAGGCGAGCAGTCCGGCCCAGGGCGAGGCGCTGACCGCGCACGACTTCCAGTCCCGCACTCCACTGTGGTACTACGTGCTCGCCGAGGCGCAGCACTTCCACGGCGGCGCGCACCTCGGCCCGGTCGGCAGCACCCTGGTCGCCGAGGTCCTGGTCGGCCTGGTGCGCCGCAGCGAGGACTCGATCCTCAAGCAGCCGGCCTGGCAGCCGACGCTGCCGTCCGCCCGGCCCGGCACGTTCGAACTGGCCGACCTGCTGCGGCTCGCGGGCGTGCTGGAGGGCACGGTGGACCCGCGGACCTACACGGTGCGCAGCGGCGACACGCTGACCCGGATCGCCCAGAACGAGTTGGGCGACGGCAACCGGTGGCCGGAGATCTTCCTGCTCAACCGCGCGGTGATCCGCAACCCGAACCGGATCTTCCCGGGTCAGGTGCTGGTTCTGCCGCCGCGCGAGCCGGCCGGCCCGATCCCCCGGCTCTATGTGGTCGAGCGCGGTGACACGCTCAGCGGCATCGCCCGCGCCGAGCTCGGCGACGCGAACCGCTGGCGGGAGATCTTCGACCTCAACCGAGACGTGATCAGCAACCCTGACCGCATCATTCCCGGTCAGATCCTGGCGCTCCCGCGGTAACGGGGATGCCGCTCACCCCCGCCGCTTCTCGCGGACGGCGGTGAGCGGCAACCGCGGGTCGATGTCCTCGGTGGCCCAGCGCCCGCGCACCCAGCCGTGCGCCGGGTCATCGCGGACCAGCCAGCGCCGCTCGCCGGGACCGGCCATCACGTTCAGGTAGTAGAGGTCGTAGCCGGGCGCGGCCATCGACGGACCGTGCCATCCGTAGGGGATGAGCACCACGTCGCCGCTGCGCACCTCGGTGCAGACGTCGATCGGGCGGTCCGGGTGGCCGTAGACCCGCTGGAACCCGCACCCCGGCCCACCACCGGGAGAGGCGGCCACCTCGTAGTAGTAGATCTCCTCCAGGTTGCTCTCCCCCGCGCCCTCCTCGTCGTGCTTGTGCGGCGGGTAGGACGACCAGTTCCCGCCGGGGGTGAGCACCTCGCAGGCGATCAGCCGGTCCGCCTCGAAGCTCTCCGGCGTACAGAAGTTGTTGACCTGCCGGCTGGCCTGGCCGGCGCCGCGCAGCTCGACCGGCACCTCCTCGGCCGGCCCGTAGCGAAACGGCAGCTTGCGGCTGGCGCGCGCGGCCGGCAGCGCGAACCGCCCGCCGTTCGGCGCGCGCAGGGTGACCGCGGTGTCCCGCGGCAGATAGGCGAAATCGGTCACGCGGGAGAAGACCGACCGGCGGCCGGTGAGCGTCAGCCGCTCGTCGTCGCAGGCCACGTCGCAGCCGCCGGCAAGCGGCAGCACCAGCATCTCGTCACCGCCGGTGACGAACCTGACCCGCCCGCCGACCGGCAGGTGCACCACGCGCAGACCGCTGAAGTCCCAGCCGGCGTTCTCCGGCGAGACCTGCACGTCCCACGGCCGCTCGGCCGAGCTGCCCCGGCGCACCAGCGGGTTGACCCGCGGCGTGTTCATCAGCGGCTGATCCCGGGTCGGCCATCCGGTCCGTCCGCGCAAGCGTGCCACCCGCGATCACCTCGCCTTCCGTGAGCAGGGCGCCGCGGGACAGCCGCGAGGCGGCGACGGCTCCGGCAACGCTGACGGGGCGCGCCGCCGCCTCGAGGAGTCTCACCATCTCCTTTTGTCGTGGCTTACGACGGCGGCCGGGGAGCTCGTAGTCCGCATGACGCGCAGTGAAGGCCTCGTCCAGGT
>NZ_JBEZZB010000279.1:0-8225 GCF_040638955.1 Actinoplanes sp. NPDC024001 | reverse complement strand
CGGCGCGGCCCGCGCCGCCGCCACCGCGGGCCGGGCGCTGCCGCTGCTCGCGCTGGTCACGGCCGCCGCGCTGGGCTCCTACGCACTCACCGTGGACGCCACGGTACGGACCGGACTGGCCGACGGGGCCTGGCGTACGGTCGGCGCCGACGCCCGCCTGGACGTGGCCCCGAGCGCCGAGAAGACCACCGCCGAGGTCGCCCGCCGCCTCGCCGCCGAGCCGGGTGTCCGGCACGTGGTCGCCGCCCGGGTCACCGGCACCGAGCGCATCGTCACCGACGAGACCACGGTCTCCCCGGTCCTGGTCGCCGTCGACGCCGCCGCCTTCCGCGAGCTGCTCGCCGGCACCCCGCTGCCCGGCGAACCCGCCCTGGACCGGCTCACCGCACCGGCGGCGGGCGGGGTCCCCGCGCTGGTCCGCTCCGGCGACGGCAGCCTGCGGCCCGGCATCGGCCTGGAGCTGCTGCGTGACGGCGCGCCGGCGGTCCGGCTCACCGCGGTCGGCGCCGCCCCCGCGGTCAACAACCTGCCGGACGTGGTCGTGGTGGACGCCGCGGCCATCGCCGCCGCCGGGGCCGAGCTCACCCCGAACACGATCTGGCTGACCGGGCCGGGCGCCGAGCGGGCGGCCTCCGCGAGCGGGGTCGCGGCGGACACCGTGCTGCGTTCCGGCGTACTGGACTCGCGCCGGCAGGCGCCCCTGGTCGCCGGGCTGCTCACGCTGGCCCGGGCGACCGCGGCGGTGCTGCTCGTGCTGGGCCTGCTGGGTCTCGCCCTGGGCGCGGCCGCGAGCGCACCGCAGCGCTGGCAGACCCTGACCCGGCTGCGCACCCTCGGTCTGCGCCCGCGCGACGCCCGCCTGGTCGCCGCCGGCGAACTGCTGCCGGCCGTCCTAGTGGCCGCGGCCGGCGGCACGCTGCTCGGCGCCCTGCTGGCCCGGGTGACGCTGGGCCCACTGATGCTGCGGCTGCTCACCGCGCAGACCACCGGCCCGGTGGTGGTCCCGCCGTGGCCGCTGCTCGCCGCGACGGCCGCGGCGCTGCTCGCGGCGGTCGCCGTGGTGGTGCCGGTCGAGTCGGCGCTGCGGCGCCGCCGACGGCTGGGCGAGGTGCTGCGCGCCGGGGAGTAGGAAACGGCAGGATGGCGGCATGGGTATGGATCTCAGCGCCGCCACCTCGTTCGTGGTCAACCACGGGCGGATCCTGGAACGACGCCGTCTCGCGCACCGGTCCGGCCGGACGTCACCGGAGAGCGTGCTGGCCGCGCTCGACGCCTACCGCAACCCGGACGGCGGTTACGGGTGGGCGCTGGAACCGGACCTGCGGTCGGCGACCAGCCAGCCGGTGGCAGCCATGCACGCCCTGGAGGTGCTGGCGGACATCCGCGACACCACCGGCCCGCAGGCCCCGCACCTGTGCGACTGGCTCGCCAAGCACACGCTCGCCGACGGCGGCATGCCGTTCAGCCTGCCGTTCAGCGACACCACCGGCAGCGCGGCGCACTGGATCGGCGCCGATGCCACGGTGTCGTCGCTGCAGATGACCACGCAGCTGGCCGCGCACGCGCACCGGCTGGCCCGGCACCGCACGGACGTGGCCCGGCACCCGTGGCTGGCGGCCGCGACGGAGTACTGCCTGGACACCATCGAGCGGACCACCGAGGCGCCACAGGCCTACGAGCTGATGTTCGCGATGCGGTTCCTCGACGCGGTGGCCCCGAGCACGCCCCGGGCGCGCCCGCTGCTCGACCGGTTCGTCTCGTTCGTCCGGGTGGACGGGCCGACCCCGGTGGCCGGGGGCGCCGACGGCGAGGTGCTCCACCCGCTGGACTTCACGCCGGAGCCGGACGCGCCGTCGCGCGCGCTGTTCAGCCCGGACGCGGTCGCGGCCGACCTGGAGCGGCTCGCCGGGCAGCAGCAGGAGGACGGCGGCTGGCCGATCACGTTCGCACCGGTGAGCCCGGCAGCGGTCCTGGAGTGGCGGGGTTACGCCACCGTCCAGGCGATCGCGGTGCTGTGCCGACGATGATCCCCCGGATTCGTGCCACGCTGCGATGAGGGGCCGACTACGGGCGGTCGATGATCGGCAATGTGTCCACCGACACCGAGATCGAAGGGATCCACCGTGAAACTGAACCGCCTTGCCGCTGTCGCGACGGCCGCCACCCTGACCTTCGCCGGGGTGGCCGTGGCCGGCCCCGCCGAGGCGGCCCCCCGCAAGCCCGGCGTGGTCGTCGACTACGCGTACCACACGATCAAGCAGAAGCCGAAGACGATCCGCCCGTACAAGGACGTCTTCTACAGCAACGTCCGCTGGACCTCGCTGACCAAGACCACCGGTTCCGCGACCGCCACCCGCAACGTGAACACCTGCGTGCCGAGCTGCGCCGAGGGCAACTACAAGAAGACCAAGGTCAAGCTCAAGTTCAACCGGGTCCGGCTCTCCGACTGCCGCAAGGTCTTCAGCCGGGTCAAGGTCACGGTCATCAAGACCAAGAAGACGTACGCCCACCCGCTCCCGGTCTTCGCCGCCTCGGACTGCTGAAACCGTCCCGCGAAAAGCCGGCCCGCCTCCACGGCGGGCCGGCTTTTTTGATCGTCTAGGGTCTCCGCCATGTCGATCCAGCAGCTGCTCGCGCTCGCCCCGGCTCCCGGTCAGGGGGTCGACGTCGCGCACCCGCGGGACTTCCCGGCCCTCGAGGCCGAGCTCGGGCTGACGCTGCCGGCCGACTTCAAGGAACTGCTGGTCAGCTACGGGACCGGCCGGTTCCTGGACTACCTGCTGCCGTACCCGGTCGCCGGGTCCGGGATGACGCTGCGGCTGAACACGCTGCTGCTCGAAGGGCACGAGTTCTCCCGGGCGATGTTCCCGGAGTGGTACCCCTACCCGATCTACCCGGAGGCGGGCGGCCTGCTGCTGTGGGGCGGCACCCAGCACGGCCACAACCTGTGCTGGCTGACCGAGGGCGAGCCGGACGAGTGGCCGGTGATCGTCTGGCAGCCGGACGACAACGAGTACCACCGGTACGACGGCAACGCCGTCGCGTTCCTCACCGACTGGCTGCGCGGCGCCCTGCCGCAGGCCCTGCCCTCACCCGCGCCGGGCGCCGCCGTCTGGTTCGAGCCGGCCCGCGACCTGGCCGAGCTGCACGTCTTCCTCGACGGCGGCGCCGGCGACTTCGCGGAGCGCGCCGAGTCGCTGCGCCGCCGGTTCGGCACCGTGCAGAGCCGCGGCTCCACCGCGCACGGCGAGCACTACGAGGACCGGTTCGCCACGACACAGAGCTGGCGGGTCACCTACAGCCAGTCGCCGCAGGAGCGCCGGGTCCGCATCGCCTTCCCGGCCGGGGAGCAGGACGCCGCGCGGGCTGCCGTGCTCGCCGCGGTCTCCGGCGTGGGGCACCGGGTCCGGCACATCGAGACCGGCCGGAGCGCCTGACCGCCGCTCACACCGCCGTGGACAGGCAGAACGGGTGGCCGGCCGGGTCGAGCAGGACCCGCCAGCGGTCGGGCTGCGGCTGGAAATCGGGCTTGGTGGCACCGATCCCGAGCACCGCGGCCTCCCCGGCGTCCAGGTCGTCGACGCCGAACTCCAGGTGTGCCTGCTTCGGCACGTCGGCCGCCGGCCAGGTCGGCGGCACGTACTTGTCGACCTTGACGAAGCCCAGGCCGGTGGGGCCCGGCTCGCCGAGGTAGACGAACTCGTCGCTGCTGTAGCTGATCTCCAGCCCGAGCAGCCTGGCGTAGAAGCCGGCCAGGGCGGCCGGGTCGTCGCAGTCCAGCGAGAAACCTGCGTAACGGGCGAGTGCGGACACGTCGTGCTCCTTCGTCGGTGGGCTTCCCGGCTCACCCTGCCAGCGGTGACTGACATCTTCTGTCAGTCATGTGTGGCAGTCTTCCGGGCATGCGCGCGAGCCGTCTCCTCTCCCTGCTGCTGCTGTTGCAGGATCGCGGGCGGCTGACCGCGCAGCAGATCGCCGCCGAGCTGGAAGTGTCGGTCCGCACCGTCTACCGCGACGTCGAGGCGCTCTGCGAGGCGGGCGTCCCGGTCTACGCGGAGCTCGGCGCGGGCGGCGGCTACCAGCTGCTCGACGGTTACCGCACCCGGCTCACCGGGCTCACCCCGCAGGAGGCCGGCTCGATCTTCCTGGCCGGCGTGCCGGACGCGGCCGCCGAGCTGGGCCTGGGCGCCGTGCTGGCGACCGCCGAGCTGAAACTGCGCGCCGCCCTGCCGGCCCGGCTCAACCGGCACGTCGGCGAGATCCGCGACCGGTTCCACCTCGATCCGGCGGGCTGGTTCCGGGAGACCGAGACCCACCCGCACCTGTCGGCGCTGGCCGCGGCGGTGTGGGAGCGGCGGCGGTGCCGGATGCGGTATCAGCGGTGGAAGACGCCGCGTGAGGTGGAGCGGGTGATGGAGCCGCTCGGCATCGTGCTCAAGGCCGGGGTCTGGTATTTCGTGGCCGGCGTCGACGGCGACCTGCGGACCTACCGGGTGGCGACGATCCTCGATCTGGAGGTCCTCGACGAGACGTTCGAGCGGCCGGAGGATTTCGACCTGGCGCGGACCTGGGCGCGGTGGGCGGCCGACTTCGAGCGCCGGCTGCACCGTGACGTCGCCACGGTGCGGCTGGCGCCGGCGGCGCTGGACCGTATCCCCTACCTGATGACCCGGGCGATGGCCCGCGACGTGCGCGAGAACCTGGGCGAGCCGGGTCCGGACGGGTGGACCACGGTGACCCTGCCGATCGAGTCGGTCAAGCACGCGCATGCCGAATTCCTGCGGCTGGGCGCCGACGTGGAGGTGCTGGAACCGGCGGAGCTGCGCGATCTCATGCGGGAGAGCGCCGCGGCGATGGTGCGGATCTATACCCAGTAGATCTGGGACAGAAATCGTCTGACGTTGATGGTATGACTCTTCCGTCTCCGAACGGGACGGAGACGGAAGAGGAGATCATGCAGAGGCGAGCTTTCGCTGCGATGCTGAGCGTTCTGGCTGTCATCGCATCCATCCTGGTGTCGCCCAGGGCCGCGCAGGCGGCTCCGTTGGAGCTGCCCGGCGGCAAGAAGAACTGGGTCGTCTCGGTCGGCGGCCTGGATGACGGCCGGGGTTCGACGAACTGGGTTCGGCTCGGTTACTACGTCTTCGACGAGCAGGCCGGCACAGTCGCCACCAACTTCTGGTCGTGGACGATGAGCGCGAACCCGATGCGGGTCGAAACGGTGAAGGCGGATTGCGACGGCACCGTTCCGCATTGCAACGTCCGGACCGTCGAGGACTTCACCGGCAGCCCGACGGGCGGATTCACCGGCAGCTACGAGATCGTTTCCGGCAAGGTCGTGGTGACCTGGACGGCGGATCTCGCCGGCAACGCCAAGAACCTCAGAGAGACGTGGGATCTCGAGGCCGGGCTCGCGGGTGGTGGCCTGGCTCGCATCTCCAGCCCGACGTACTACAACAACACCGGCACGACCAACAAGCCGGACGCGGTGGCCCCGGCTGCAGGCGAATTCAGCAACTACAGTGCGACCTTCGGTATCGGCTACGGGAGCAACGCCTCGCTCGACTCGGCCAGCCGGGTGAGCATGAGTGAGCTCCTGACCGACAGCCGATACAACTCGGAGCGCTACCGGGGCACGTTCGTCCGGGTCGCCCAGGATCAGCTCGGCCGTGAGTGGGCCGGCGGCAACTTCACCTTCAGCGGCAATCAGGGTGACAACGTCGCCAACCCGTGGCAGAAGTGCGCCGACGCCGAGTGCCTGGGATTCGTGCAGCACAACACCAGCTGTTCGCCCGGCATCGAGCGGGACCGGGCGCGATACATCGCCCAGATCGGCGGCGGGCGACGCAACACCGAGGAGTACTGGTGCATGTCGCTGGCGCAGGGTGCGGACTGCTACAAGATGAACTCCCACCCGCGACCGCTGCTGCAGATCATCGACGATTCCGGCAAGTTCCACGGTTGGGTCGGTGCTGAGGCGTTCACGCATGTGCAGAACCAGGGCACTTCGCCGAGCGGCATCTGGGGCAATTACTACTGGGGTGTCTTCGACACGGTGAGCCGTGAACTGAACTCGCGGAACCCGGATGTGTGGGCCGGTGCTCAGTCGGTGCCCACTTTCAAACTGACCTACGGCAAGAGCATCACCACCGGATATCTGGCATGGGGTGCCGACAACAGTCTGCAGTTCGTGGGACGCAACCGCGTGGTCAGCGGGTGCCGTTTCGTCGAACTGGTCGCGACCAAGGCGGACCAGACGAAGCAGACCTACCGATCCGATCCGTTGTGCCCGGCGCATGAACCAGGAGATGGGACCAAGGTCTTCGAAAACGCGTTCACAGCCGGTGTGACCAGCGTTCTGGTCACCTACTTCGTGTCCGAGGACGGCGGAGCGAGTTATGTGGCCACGAGGGCGGCGAACTGCTTGCCGGGACAGGTCTGCACGAACGCTGACGTGAGCGGCTTCCGGCTCGCCTACGGCGCCAGCGTGGCCGGCGGCGCGATCACGTGGCTTGGGGATGCCGTCTCGTTCGCCGGCAACAACCACGTCGCCAGCGGCTGCCGCTTCGTCGAGTTCGTGGCGACCGGCGCTGACGGCTCGGTCGTTCGGGCCTCCTCCAGCAGGTACTGCGTGGCCGGCGGGGACCGCGCCTTCGGGCCTCAGCTGATCAACGTGGCCGGCGCCACCGGTGTCCGGGTCAACTACTGGATCTCGGACAACAGTGCCCCCTACACCATCGCCCGATCGGCGAACTGCACGCGGAGCGGCTGCGTCGCGGTCTAGCAGTGGACAGCCGGGCGTGGCGGCGGATCAGCCGTTGCGCCCGGCCAGTTCGCGGCGTGACGTCACGCCGAGCTTCGTGAAAATCTTGCGCAGGTGCCACTCGACCGTGCGCGGGCTGAGGAACAGCACCGCCCCGATCTCCGGGTTCGTCCGGCCCGCCGCGGCCAGCCGGGCGATCTGCGCCTCCTGGGCGGTGAGCTCCTCGCGTACCCCGAGGGTGCGTTTGCGGACCGTCTCACCGGTTGCCATCAGCTCGCGGCCGGCGCGCTCCGCGAAGCCTTCCGCGCCCATCGCGGCGAACGCGTCGTACGCCGCCCGCAGTTGTTCGCGGGCGTCACCGCGCCGGTTCTCCCGGCGCAACCACTCGCCGTAGAGCAGGCGGGCCCGTGCCGCCGGGACCACCAGCCGGCTCCCGGCCAGCTGGTCGACGGCTTCCCGATAGTTCTCGCCGGCCTGCGTGGCCGGCCCGGCCAGCGCGTCCGCCAGCGCTCGCGTGCCGCGGGCCCACCCCGTGTCGACGCCCCGGGTCAGCTCCGTGAGCACCTCGCGCGCCTGGGCCGCGGCGGCCGTGTCGCCGGTCCGGCCGGCCGCCTCGACCAGCTCGCTGAGCGCCCGCTGGCGCACCGCAAGCTCGTCGTGCTCCACCGCGAACCGGACCGCTTCGAGGGCGGCCGGATAGTTGCCGAGCCCGTTGTGCAGCACCGCCCGGCTGTACCCGGTGACGCTGAGCAGCCAGCCCTGGCCGCTGGCCTGGGCGTCGGCGGCCAGCGCCTCGATCTGTTCCAGGGCCGGTTCGGCCTGGCCGCGGTGGGCGGCCAGGATGACGGCGGCGGCCGGGTGCGCGGACGGCCCGGCGTAGGCGAGCGCGGCCGCCTCGTCGATCAGGTCGGACGCGTCGGCGAACCGGCCGGCGTAGACCAGCGCGGTGGCCCGGAAGGTCAGCGCGGTCGGCAGCAGCGACAGCGCCCCGCTGTCCCGGGCCGAGGTGACGGCCTTCTCGGTGCGCGCGAGGAACGCCTCGTCGTCCCAGATCTCGTGGACGAGCATCCCGGAGAGCCAGACCAGGTCCACGTCGCCGTCCGCGGCGGTCACCTCGACGGCCCGCCGGAACCGCGGCACCGCGGCCTCGTGCCCCTCCCGGTGCCAGGTGATCAGGCTGCTCAGGACCTGCCCGGCCGGCTCGTCGCCGGCTGGGACCGCGGCGGCGGCGTCGAACGCGTGCGCCAGGTCGTCCCGGCCGAACCGCCCGGCGTTGAGCGCCGCGCCGATCGCCGACAGGTAGGTCTCCCGGGCGGCCGCCGGGTCGAGCGTCTCCAGCCGGCGCGCCGCGGCCAGCAGCGGCGGCACCGCGGCCCGTCGCGTCGTGTGCGCCTCACCGCCGAAGGTCCAGCGCATCTCGAGATGCCAGGTGGCGATGCCGGCAGGCGCGGCCACGAAGACC
>NZ_JBEZZB010000278.1:0-8296 GCF_040638955.1 Actinoplanes sp. NPDC024001 | reverse complement strand
GCCGTCCGCGGCCGCCGCGCCGGCTTCCTCGCCCGCCGCGCCGGCTGCCTCACCGTCGGCCGCGCCGGTCTCATCGGCGCCGTCGACCGTGCCGCCGGCGCCCGTGCCCACCCTGATGCCCGCCGCGCAGGCGCTCGCCGCCGCCGGGACGAAGGCCGGGAAACGGTCGGCACGCACCCAGTTCTCGCTGCCCCGCAAGACCGGCAGCTGGCCGGGCGAGCACGGGCAGTCCGGCGTCAACGGCTTCCCGATCCTGAACACCGCCTCGGTCCGGTCCTTCTGCACCGCCCGCGGCCGGGCCTGCACCGTGGCGAAGACCTACACCGACCGCACCAGCTACGAGTCGATGACCCGCGGCAGCGGCTGGACGTTCGAGTTCTTCGACGACTTCGACGGCGTGCTCGTCGTCTCGCAGGGCCTGGTGCCGAACAAGGGCGAGGACCAGGTGGACGACTGCGCCCGGGGCGACTACGACCAGCACTGGCGCGACTTCGGCTCGCTGATGGTGCGGCACGGCCGGGGCGACTCGGTGATCCGGCTGGGCTGGGAGATGAACGAGGAGACGATGGGCTGGCGGGCGCTGAACACCGCCGACTACATCGCCTGCTACCGGCGCGCCGCCGACGCCATCCGCTCGACGAACCCGAAGGTCGTGCTGGACTGGACGATCAACGCGCACAACACCCCGGACGAGCTGTGCGGCGGGCTGACCACCAGCTGCTACCCGGGCGACGAGTACGTCGACATCATCGGCATCGACAACTACGACCACTGGCCGTGGTCGCCGACGAAGGCCGACTTCGACGCCACCGCCGACCGGCAGGACGGCCTCAACTGGCTGTTCGCCTTCGCCCGCGAGCACGGCAAGCTGTTCTCGGTCGGTGAGTGGGGCGTGATGCCGTTCAGCGACGCCGGCAAGGACAACCCGGAGTTCATCCGCTGGATGCACGGGTGGTTCGCCGAGCACGCGCCCTACCTGGCCTACGAGGCGTACTTCCAGCGGTGCGACGGGAAGACCAACCAGTCCAGCATCCTGCGGCCGGACGACCCGAAGTGCCTCGCCGACACCAGCGGGTCCTCGACGGTGTACCGCTCGCTCTACCAGTCCTGAGAAGGGGGAAGCCCCCGGTCACGGCCTCAGCCGCTGAACCGGGGGCTTCTCGCCATCGCCTTGTAGGCCGCCGTCGACGCC
The DNA here is from genome assembly GCF_040638955.1 of Actinoplanes sp. NPDC024001. NCBI lineage: Bacteria > Bacillati > Actinomycetota > Actinomycetes > Micromonosporales > Micromonosporaceae > Actinoplanes > Actinoplanes sp. NPDC024001. The sequence continues at coordinate 7,104 of NZ_JBEZZB010000278.1, read as the reverse complement.
GCGTCGGTGTCGATGCGCCACCGCTCCGGATAGCTCGGGTGCGTGTCGGTGTCGAACCAGACCACGCCGCCGATCGCCGGGCGCTGCTCGACGTACCCGGCGAAGTCGGTGATCCAGTCGGCCTTGCTGGTGCCGCCCCGGTCCACCGAGCCGATCTCGGTGATGATCAGGGGCTTGACCGGCGAGTACTTCTGGTAGACCGGGTCGAACAGGGTGGCCGGGTCCTCCTTGTGGAGGTTGTAGCCGGAGACGCCCACCCAGTCGACGTACTCGTCGCCCGGGTAGTAGGCCTCCATCCGGTTCCACGGCTCGTTGGGGCTGTTGTTCCAGTTCGGGCTCCAGACCCAGGAGACGTTGTCGGCGCCCTCCTGGTCGAAGATCTTCCAGAGCTTCTGGTAGCACTCCACGTAGCCGGCGGCGTTCTGCGCGTTCTTGAAGCCGCCCCACGCGTACCAGTCGCCGTTCATCTCCCAGCCCCAGCGCAGCATGACCGGCTGGTCCAGGGCCTTGAGCCGGCGGGCCGAGGCCGCGATGTACTCGTCAGCCTCGCTGCTGAGGATGGTCTCGTGCTTGGTGCCGCGCCACGACACCATCGGGATCGAGCCCTTCGGCAGGTAGGGCACCGAGGACGGCAGGTCGTCGCGCCACGCGTAGAACAGGTGCACGATGCGCTGGCTGCGGCCGAGCTGCTTCTTGCGCAGCGCCAGGGCCTCCGCGTACTCCATGCCGTCCAGCCCCAGGTAGGACCCGAACAGCGCCTTGCCCGGCACGAACGGGACGGTGCCGCCGAGCTTCTGCTCCGGGTCCGCGTTCGCGAACGGCTCCGGGGTCGGTGCCGCCGACGACGGCTCGGAGACCGGGACCTGCCCGCTCGCGGTGGACTTGCCCGTACCGGTCGCCACGTCGTCCGACTTCAGCGCGCTGCAGCCGATCCCGGCGGCCGGCAGCGCGACGAGCGCGGCCAGGCCGAGCAGGCCGCGGCGGCTGATCCGGGCGTCCCGGCGGTGCGCGCTCATGTCAGGTTCCGGCCCGCTTTGCGGGCCATCTTGCGCACCATCCGCCAGCCCGGCTGGGCGAGACGCTTCAGCTGCGGCACCAGCGGGGAGCCGGCGCCCTCGACGAGGGCCACCAGGTCAGCGCCGGAGTGGTCCGGCGTCGGCTGGAACCGGGGTACGGCGAACCGGCGCTCGCTCGGGGTGTGCAGCCGGTAGCCCACCTCGGTGGCGTTGTCGTGTCCGGAGGCGGCGACCACGTCCCGCACCTGGCGGCTGTTGTAGCCGTGCGGGTAGGCGAACGAGCGCACCTTCAGCTGCAGACGCTGCTCCAGCTGGTCGTGGCTGCTGACCACCTGGTCGCGCAGCTCACCCGGGGCCAGCACGTCGAGCGGGTGGTGGATCAGGCTGTGGTTGCCGATCTCGATGCCCGGCACGGTGGCGATCTCGGCCAGCTCGTCCCAGGTCAGCATGGGGCCGAAGGCCGGGGCCCACTCGCCGAGCCAGGCCGCGTGCCCGCCGCCGAGGTGGCCGACCGACGCGTAGAGGGTGGCGCCGGCGCCGGTGGCCTGCAGCGCGGGCACGCCCGCGGTCAAAAAGTCCCGGTAGCCGTCGTCGAAGGTGACGGCGACCATCTTCTCCGTGCTGCCCATGCCGAGCCGGTCGAGCGCCTCGGTGAGGCCGACCAGCCGGTAGCCGGCCGCGCTCAGCGCGTGCAGCTGCTCGGTCAGCAGTTCCGGGGGAACAGCCAGGTCACGCAGGGGCCCACCGACGGTGGAGACCGAGTGATACATCAGCGCCGGCAGTGTGGTCCAAGCCGGCGTCGCCGCGTCGGTCACCAAGTCCCCCCAAGTACATACACCGTTCCACTGGCCGGGAAGCGTACCAATCACTGCGATCCGTTCGACTCCACCGTTCGAACGGTGTGGGCCGTGGTGAGCACCTCTGGCAAAGACAAACTACAACGAGTAATCTCCGGTCCAGTCCACCTCTCCTACCAGCACAAATGCGGTCACGGATCAGTTACCCAGCGTTACTACTGAACCTTTGTCGCATCGGAGACGTACCGGAGGACGACACCGAACCGCTCTACCCCGGGAGCGCGCACCATGTTCCGCCTCATCCAGCTGCACACCCAGGACGGTGTGCCCCGCATCGGCGTCGACCCGGACGGTTACGTCAGCGCCCGCGCCGCTCTGGCCCACTACCGCACCACCCCCGCGACCTACTTCGCCGTCGGCCGTTTCGACCACGAGGGCACCCTCACCGAGGTGATCCTCGACCCCATCTGCGGACTCGACGGCGCCTGCCAGCGGCCCGCGTCGGTGGTGCACGCACAGACCTACGAGCGGCTCTGCGAGAGGTGCGCGTCCGGCCTCGACGTGCTGACCGTGCCGCAGCTGGCCCGCCGGCTCGGCATCGCCTGCCGGCTCGCCCCCTCGGTGGCCCGGTTCCGGCAGACCAGCCTCGGCGGCCTGCGCGCCCCGGCCGGCAACCGGATCGCCCGCGAGTTCGCCGACAACGTCCACGACCCGCGCTGGCGGCAGGGACTCTGCGCCGAGCTGGCGCAGAGCCCGACCGCGCTGAACGGGCTGCTGATCGGCGCCGGGGCGCTCAGTCACCGGCAGGTGCTCGACCTCTACCCGGTGCTGTGCGCGCTCGGCGAGGAGCTGCCCGCCGGGATCCGCGCCGACCTGACCCGGGCCACCGCCCGCCCGCTCTCCCCCGCCGGGGTGGCCGGGCTTCGCCTCGGGCTCGACGTCAAGTCCTGACCTCCAGCCGGATCCGCACCACCGAGCCGGTGCCGCGGCAGATCGCGCAGGTGGTCACGTAGGCGTGGCGGCCGCGGACGGCGAGACCGCCCGGGGCGGTCAGCCCGGCCGAGGTGACGACACGGTGCCGGCCCCGGTCGCCCACCCTCAGCAGGGCGCCGTTCTCCAGGACGTAGAGGTGCCCGTCCGGGGCCCAGGCCAGGTCGACGACGGTGGTGAAACCGGTCGCGTACACCGTGGGGGCGCGGCCCGGCTCCACCCGCCAGATCCGGGCCCGGCCGGACGGGAGCCGGGAACCGGTCCGCTCACCCACGTAGAACGCCCCGTCCGGGCCGCGGGCCACCGAGGTGAGCGCGGCGGCCGGGTCCCGGGCGGTGCCGGCCGGGAAGGTGGCGACGGTCTGGATCCGGCCGCGCGGCGCGACGCGCACCAGCGCGCCGCCCGCGTCCACCACCAGGCGGTCACGGCCGGCGACCAGGACGGCCACCGGGTTCAACCCTTCCCGGTACGTGGCCGCGCTCGGGTCGGCGCCCGGTTCGGCCAGGTACAGCCCGGCCGGGTCGTCGTCGGCGGCTCGCCGGTCCAGGGCGACGGTGAAGTAGAGGCTTCCGCCGGGGGTGACCACCACGTCCGACGGGCCGATCGCGCCGGCTCCGCCCGGGGCGGCGGCCGACGGCAGACGGGACAGGACGCGGCGCTTCACCCCGTACGAAATCTGGGTGATGGCGCCGGATCGGCCGGAACAGACCCGGCCGGCCCGCGGGCGCGGCGGGCAGAGCCCCGCGCCGCCTCGCCCGGCCTCGGCGACGTAGAGCTCGCCGTGCGGGCCGAAGGTCAGGCCGCGTGGATTGTCGAGGCCGGTGGCGACCGTCTGCCGGGCCGGCTCGGCCGTGGCGTGCGCCGGTGGCGCCGCCAGGACGAGCCCGGTGACCGCCACGACGGCAGCGCACACGGAACTACGCGTGATCATCAGAATCCCCCGTGTCATCGATGCTCCCGGCCAGGTTCCATCGCCGTCCCGGCCCGGTGGTCCCGGAAGTCGCCTTTCCGACCCGGGTACGGTCACGCGCATGACGCGCACCCTTGCCGAACTGGTGAACCGGGCCGCGGGGCTGTACCGCGGCGGGCCGCGAGCGGTGCTCGGCATCACCGGGCCGCCCGGCGCCGGCAAGTCCACGCTCGCCGAGCGGCTGGTCACGGCCCTGGCCGCCGCGCCGCCGGCCGGGCACGACGCGGGCTGGGTCGCCTACCTGCCGATGGACGGCTTCCACCTGGCCGACGCCGAGCTGGACCGGCTCGGCCTGCGCGACCGCAAGGGCGCGCCGGAGACCTTCGACGCGTACGGGTACGCCGCCCTGCTGCGCCGCCTGCGCGAGGACCGCGACGAGATGATCTACGCACCGGGCTTCGAGCGTGTTCTGGAACAGCCGATCGCCGGCGCCATCGGCCTGCCCCGGACGGCCCGGCTGATCGTCACCGAGGGGAACTACCTGCTGCTCGGCGACGAGCGGTGGCGGGCGGTGCGGGACCTGCTCGACGAGGTCTGGTACGCCGACCTGGAGCCGGACGAGCGGCTGCGCCGGCTGGTCGAGCGGCACGTGCGGTTCGGCAAGCCCCGTGACGCGGCGGTCGCCTGGGCCACCGGCACCGACGAGCGCAACGCCGAGCTGATCGCCGCCACCCGCGATCGCGCAGACCTGATCGTCCGCCCGGCGCCGCCGGGGTAGGGCGCACGCCACAGGTTTTTGTCGTAGCCGGGTGGCATGCTTGCGCTCATGTCGGTGGGTGAGGCGGTCGAGGCGAAACCACGGCGGCGTGCGCCGCGCGCGGCGTTCAGCGCGCTGGTCATGGTGATTCTGCTGCTGCTGTTCGGGGTGCCGTGGGCGACGCTGCTGTGGTCGGGCAACGCCTGGCCGGGGCCGGTGGTGGCCGTCGGCACGGTGGTGTTCGTGCTGGTCGCGGGCGCCTTCCCGGTGCTGATGCTCCGCGGGCACGGCGGGCACAGCGACACCGCGTCGCGCATCGCCGACACCACCCTCGGGGTCATCTGGGTGCTGTTCACCTGGTCGGTGATCGGCCAGGCCGCCGGTCTGGGTCTGGCGCTGCTCGGCGTGGCCGACCCGGTGCGGTCCCGGGTGATCACCGCGGCCGTCCTGCTGATCTCCGTGGTGCTGCTCGTCTGGGGTTATGTGGAGGCCATGCGGGTCTCCCGGGTCCGCCGGGTCGACGTGGTGCTGCCCCGGCTCGGTCCCGGTCTCGACGGCCTGCGGGTCGTGCTGATCACCGACACGCACTACGGCCCGATCGACCGTTCGCGCTGGTCGCGCGGCGTGGTCGAGGTGGTCAACTCGCTCGAGCCCGACATCGTGGCGCACACCGGCGACATCGCCGACGGGCAGGTCGAGCAGCGGCTCGGCATGTCCACCCCGCTGCGGGACGTGCGCGCCACCCACGCCCGGGTCTACGTCACCGGCAACCACGAATACTTCAGCGGCGCCCTGGGCTGGGTCGAGCACATGACGTCACTCGGCTGGGACGCGCTGCACAACCGCCACCTGGTGGTCACCCGCGGCGGCGACTCGCTGGTCGTCGCCGGGGTGGATGACCGCACCGCGGCCGGTTCCGGCCTGCCCGGTCACCACGCCGACCACGTCGCGGCCCTCGCCGGCGCCGACCCCGACCTGCCGATCCTGCTGCTCGCCCACCAGCCGCAGCAGATCGCCGGAGCGGTCGCCCACGGCGTCGACCTCCAGCTGTCCGGGCACACCCACGGCGGGCAGATGTGGCCGTTCCACTATCTGGTCCGCATCGACCAGCCGGTGCTGCAGGGGCTGTCGCGGCACTCCGAGCGCACCCAGCTCTACACGAGCCGGGGCACCGGTTTCTGGGGCCCACCGTTCCGGATCTTCGCGCCCAGCGAGATCACCCTGCTCACGTTGCGCAGCCCGTGACCCTCCGCTGTGTACGGTGCTTTTGACCAGATAGAGCACCGAAAGGGCGGAACGTTGCGCGACATTCTCATTGTCGGGGCCGGGCAGGCCGGCCTTCAACTGGGACTCGGCCTGAACGCCGAGGGCCACCGGGTCACGATCGTCTCGGCCCGCCGGCCGGAGGAGATCCGCGACGGGTGGCCGACCTCGACGCAGGCCCTGTTCGAGCCGGCCCTGGCCGCCGAGCGGGCACACGGGCTGAACCACTGGGAGCAGGACTCGCCCGCGATCGCCGGGCTGCACGTGGCCCTCGCCGCCCCGCCCGGCAACCTGGCGCTGCGGTTCAAGGCCCCGCTGGAGCGGCCGGCGCGCTCCACCGACCAGCGGATCAAGATGTCCCGGTGGCTCACCGACGCCGCCGAGCGCGGCATCGAGGTGATCTACCGGGAGGTGGGGCTCGGCGACCTCGGGGCGCTCGCCCGCGAGCACGAGCTGACCGTGGTCGCCGCCGGCCGCGGGGAGCTGACGGCGGCGTTCGCGCGCGACGAGCAGCGCTCGCCGTTCACCGAACCGCAGCGTGCCCTGGCCGTCGCCTACGTGCACGGGCTGGCGCCCGACCCGGCGTGGCCGGAGCCGCACGTCGGGTTCAACGCCGTCCCGGGCCTCGGCGAACTGTTCGTCATCCCGGCGCTCGCCGCGGACGGGCCCTGCGACATCCTGTTCTGGGAGGCGGTGCCGGGCGGGCCGCTGGACGTCTTCGCCGGGCGGCTCGACCCGGCCGAGCACCTGGAGATCACCCTTCGGCTGATCAAGGAGAACCTGCCGTGGGTGCACGAGCGGTGCGCCGGCGTCCGGCTCGCCGGTGAGCGGGCCACGCTGCACGGGCGGTTCACCCCGACCGTCCGCCGGCCGGTCGCGCAGCTGCCGGGCGGGGCGATCGCGCTCGGCATCGGGGACGTGGTGATCGCCAACGATCCGATCACCGGGCAGGGCGCCAACACCGCGGCCAAGGCGGCTGATCACTATCTGCGGGCGGTGGTGAGCCGCGGGGACCAGCCGTTCGACGAGCGGTGGATGACGGAGACGTTCGAGAGTTTCTGGGCTGAGCACGGGCGGGCGGTCACCGGCTGGACCGACGCGATGCTGCAGCCGTTGCCGCCGCACGTGCAGCAGTTGCTGGGGGCGGCGGCGGGCAACGAGGTGATCGCCCGGCGGTTCGCGGCCGGGTTCGACGATCCGAACGATCTCGGTGACTGGTTCATGGACCCGGAGAAGGCGGCCGGGTACCTGGCGGCTGTCTGACTCGCTCTCTCGGCGGCCCGCTTGTTCAGCGGGCCGCCGTCGCGTTGCCAGGCTGCCGCGGTGGCGGGCCGATGCGTGGGCTGGCCGCTGCCTTGGCGCGCCGCGGCC